>JBAUGC010000836.1:0-3172 GCA_049679485.1 Xanthobacteraceae bacterium | reverse complement strand
TCAAAGATCTGAAGATGAAAAGCGCGATCGTCATCAGCGAGGATGCCGCCTGGACCACGCCGCTCGATGCGGAATATCTGAAATGCCTGCCGCAGATCGGGCTCAAGGTGCTCGATCACATTCGCGTCTCACCCGACACCACCGATTTCACGCCGATCTTCAACAAGATCGAGGGCCAGAAGCCCGACGTCATGATCACCGGAATCTCCCATGTCGGCGTGCAGCCGACGGTGCAGTGGAAGCAGCAGGAAGTGCCGATCCCGATGTTCGGCGTATCCTCGCAGGCCTCTAACTCAAGCTTCTGGCAGGACACCAACGGCGCGGTCGACGGCGTACTTTACCAAGCCTTTTCCGGACCCGACGTGGCGGTCACGCCAAAGACGCTGCCGTTCGTCGCTGCCTTCAAGAAGCGCTTCGGCAATTTCCCGTCCTATTGCGGCTACACCGCCTACGACGAGGTCTATTACCTCGCCGAGGCGTTCAAGCGCGCCGGCTCTAACGATCCTGACAAGCTCGTCGAGGCGCTGGAGAAGACCGACTACGTCGGCACCATCGGCCGCGTGCAGTTCAAGGGCAAGGATTCGCCCAATCCGCACGCGCTCAAGATCGGCCCCGGCACCATCACCGGCCTGATGCTGCAATGGCAGAACGGCAAGCAGGTCAATCTGTGGCCGGCAAACGTCGCCAACGGCAAGCTGAAATTTCCGAACTTCATCAAGCTCGGCGCGGCCAATTGATCAAACCTGATCGGCCGCCCGTTCGCGTTCTCTCCGGCCCGCATCCGCGGGCCGGAAGATTGTCTGGATGGGCCCGATGCTGTTCTGGCAAATCCTGATCGACGGTTTTGCGATCAGTTCGCTGTACGCGCTCGGCGCGACCGGATTTGCCCTGATCTTCGGCGTCTCCGGCGTTCTCAATCTCTCCCACGGCGCACTCATGGTCACCGCCGTGGTCGCCGCTTGGGCCGCCGGCAACGATCTGCATGTCGGCGCCTATACCGGCGCGGCGATCGGCATAGCGGCCGGATTTGTCGCCGCGCTCGTCACCTACTTCGTCGTGGTGCGGCCGCTACAGGCCTCGCGCAAGATCCGCGAGGAGGAGAAAGAAATCTTCATCCTCACCGCGACGCTGCTTTGGGGCATCATGATCCAGGAGCTGATCGCCTTTCTCTACACCAACAACGCCAAGACCGTGGCGCCGATCGTCGCCGGCGTGGTCTCGATTGTGGGCGTCCGCACGCCCGCCAACGAAATCTTCACCGCAGTCGTGTGCTGGCTCGCGATCGGGCTCCTTTGGCTCCTGGTCAACCGCACCCGCGCCGGCAAGGTGCTGCTGGCCGCGTCGATGAATCCGCGCGGCGTGACGCTGCTCGGCGTCGAACTCTCGCAAGTCTACATCGCCATCTGGGCGATCTACGGCATCCTCGCCGGCATCGCCGGCGTACTGCTCGGCATGTTCCTCGGGGTCTCGTCCTATAGCGTCGGACCTTTAACCGCGAGCGCGTTCGCCATTGTCGTGCTCGGCGGGCTGGGCAGCGTCTCGGGCGCGCTCATTGCCGCCTATGTGGTGGGCTATCTGGAAACCATCACCGCCTATCTGATTTCGCCGGCCTATCGCACCATTCCCGCGCTCCTGCTCCTGGTGGCGGTGATGTATGTGAGCCCGCGCGGGCTTCTGGGACGCCGCTAGATGCATTCGCTCTCCACCGCACGCGTGCTGCTGATTTCGCTCGGCGTCGTGGTGCTGGCGTCGTTCCTGCCGCTCGGCGTCTCCGGCTACATTCTCGGCCTCCTCACCGTCGCCTACTATTTCGGCGTGTTCGCGATGGCCTGGGATCTGCTGTTCGGCTTCGCCGGCGAAGTCAATTTCGGCCCAACCTTCCTGATCGGCGTGGGCGCCTATACCGCGGGCATCCTCGATAATCTTTATCAGCCGCCGATCTGGCTCTGCCTTGTCGCCGGCGCGCTTGCCGCCGTGGTTGGCGGCGTGGTGCTGGCCCTGCCGGCATTGCGCGTGCGCGGGCCGTATTTCGGGCTGACCACGCTCGTCGCCGTGCTGATGCTGCAAAACTTCATCGTCGTCGCCGCCGGGCTGACCGGCGGCGAGATCGGCCTCACCGTGCCCGACGTGATCTCGATCAGCGACAAAGTGAATTACGAGATTGCATTGTGGTTCATGGCCATTAGCGGCGCGATCCTGTTCTCGCTGGCGCGCTCCCCAGTAGGACTGATCCTGCAGGCGAGCGGCCAGGATGCGGTGCAAGCCGGCGCGCTTGGCTTCAACGTCGTCAAGCACAAGCTTGCCGCCTTCATCATCAGCGCCTTCTTCTCCGGCCTCGCCGGCGCGCTGCTGATCTTCTATCTCGGCACCGCCTCGGTCTCGACGCTGGTCGACATCACAGTGGGCGTACAGATCATCATCGCCGCGGTGATCGGCGGCCGCCGCACCATCCTCGGCGCCGTGCTCGGCGCGATCTTTCTCATTGCCATGAGCGAACTGCTGCGCCCGCTCGGCGACCTCTCGAACTTCATCGTCTTTGCGCTCGCGCTCGGCGTGGTGCTGTTCTTCCCGAGCGGCTTCTTCGGCCTCATCACGCGCACGAAGGAAAACGCGTGACTGAGCCGGCCGCTGCCCTCCTCGACGTCAGCGGCCTCACCAAGCGCTATGGCGGCCTGGTCGCCGTCAGGGACATGGCACTCACCGTGCACGCCGGCAAAATCCTCGGCCTGATCGGCCCGAACGGCTCCGGCAAATCGACGGTGATGAAGCTCATCATGGGGATCGAGCGCCCCGATGCCGGCGCGGTCCGCATCGGCGGCACTGACGTCGCCGGCTGGCCCTCGCACAAGATCGCGCGGCTTGGCGCCGGCATCGTGTTTCAGCATTCCCGCCCGCTGCACCGGCAGACGGTGCTGGAGAACATCGAGCTCGCGCTGCTGCCCGACAAGCTCACCCGCCTGTTCGTCGATCCGCAGACCGAAGCCCGCGCCCGCGCCATCGCCAAGCGGGTCGGCTTGGACACCGTGCTCGACCGCCGTCCGGCGACGCTGCCGTTCGCCGATCTGCGCAAGATCGAAATCGCCAAGGCGATCGCCCGCGATCCGCAGGTGCTGCTGATCGACGAGCCGTTCGCCGGGCTGACCCCCAAGGAGACCGAAGCGTTTTCCGATCT
>JBAUGC010000835.1:0-2233 GCA_049679485.1 Xanthobacteraceae bacterium | reverse complement strand
GACCGAGCGCCCCTTCCGGCACATGCGATTCGGCAAGCCGCCGCGCCGGGGCATGACCGGCCGGCGGCGCGCCGGACAGCACCAGCCGCTGCCGCATATGGCGGCCCTGCCAGAAGGCATCAAAGATTTCGTCGAAGCGCTGCCAATCGGACTGCGTGGCGCAAAACAGCGCGCGCAACGCCGGTTTAAGCGATGTAGCCTTAAGGGCGGCGGGCGACGTGAGGATGTCCAGTGCGTCGCGCGTTTCGGCAAGACCGACGTGGAAACCGTTGTCGCGCAGCGTGCGGGCGAATCCGGCGAGGCGGCGGCGGGCGGACAAGCCAATCGACCCACCCCGGTCATTCCCGGTTTGGTGGCGTGTTCCGCTCACTTACGCCACCTTGCCGAGGAGCCGCTCGCTCACTTCCTGGGTCAACTGCGCGCGATCTTCGTGCGTCTTGAGCAAACAAATCATCGTCTCATAGACGGTTTCCGGTTCCTGCCGCAGGTCGTGGACTTCGAGGCCGGCGAGGGTGGCAGCCCAATCCAGCGTCTCGGCAACGCCGGGGACCTTGCGCAAATCCTCCTTGCGCACCGCCGCCACCATGCGCGCAATCTGCAAAGCCAGCGACGTTTCGATGCCGGGCGTGCGGGTGAGGATGATTTTGGCCTCGCGGTCGACCTCCGGGAAGTCGATATAGTGATAAAGGCAGCGCCGCCGCAGCGCGTCGGACAATTCGCGCGTGCCGTTCGAGGTCAGCACGACGCGTGGAATCGAGACAGCCTTGATGGTGCCGAGCTCGGGGATGCTGACCTGAAAGTCGGATAGGAGTTCCAGCAAAAATGCCTCGAACTCCTCGTCGGCGCGATCGACTTCGTCGATCAGCAGCACCGGCGGCGAGGGGCGGCGGATGGCGGCCAAAAGCGGCCGCTCCAGCAGGTACTTTTCGGAAAAGATGTGCTCTTCGATCGCGTCGGCATTTTCACCGGCAGCCTCCCGCGTCTTGATGGCGAGCAGCTGGCGCTGATAATTCCACTCGTAAAGCGCGGCATGCTGATCGAGGCCCTCGTAGCATTGCAGCCGGATCAGTTCGGCGCCGTGCACCGCGGCGAGCGCCTTGCCGACCTCGGTCTTGCCGACGCCGGCCTCGCCCTCGAGCAGCAGCGGCCTTTTGAGGAAATCCATCAGCCACAGCGCGGTGGCGATATCGCGGTCGGCGACATAGCCGACCGCGGCGAGCGTGTCGGAGATTTCTTCGCGCTTCAGCGTCATGGCACAGCGTCATTCCGGGATGCGCCAAAGGCGCGAGCCCGGAATCCATAATCACAGAAATAGGAATTCCGCTCCATCAGTGCCACCGCCATGCGGCGGTGCTTATGGATTCCGGGCTCGCGGGTTTTGCCCGCACCCCGGAATGACGGCACCTCAGCCATGCAGCCCGAGCTTTTCCGCGGCCGTCCAGACCCGCCAATGATCGTGCGGCATCTGGATGTGGGTCGAGCCGAGGAAGGCAAACGCATCGTTGACCGCGTTGGAGAAGCACGGCACGCCGCCGACGTTGGGACTTTCGCCGACGCCCTTGGCGCCGATCGGATGATGCGGCGACGGCGTCGTGGTCCAGTCGGTTTCCCAGTGCGGTGTCTCGACTGCGGTGGGCACGAAATAATCCAGGAACGACGCCGTGGTGACGTTGCCGTCGTCGTCGTAGTGGATTTCTTGGCCCATGGCGATGCCGAAGGCTTCGGTCAGGCCGCCGTGAATTTGGCCCTCGATGATCATCGGATTGATCCGCGTGCCGCAATCGTCGAGCGCATAGAAGCGGCGCACCTTGATTGCGCCGGTGTCAACATCGATGTCGACGACGCAGACGTAAGCGCCGAATGGGAAAGTGAAATTCGGCGGGTCGTAATAATCGACCGCCTCCAGGCCGGGCTCCATGCCCTGCGGCACTTCGTGATAGGCCGCCCAGGCGAGCTCGGTCATGGTCTTGAAGCGCTCCGGATTGCCGCGCACCCGGAAGCGGTCGACGTCCCATTCCAGATCGTCGTCGTGCACTTCGAGCATGTAGGCGGCGATCATTTGCGCCTTGGCCTTGATCTTGCGGCAGGCCATGGCGGTGGCGGCGCCGGACACCGGCGTCGAGCGCGAACCGTAGGTGCCGAGCCCATAGGGCGCCGTATCGGTGTTGCCCTCCTCGACCATGATGTTGTCGGCCGGGATCCCGAGCTCGGTGGCGATGATCTGGGCGTAGGT
>JBAUGC010000834.1:0-1566 GCA_049679485.1 Xanthobacteraceae bacterium | reverse complement strand
TCCCGAGCTGACCGAAGAGGATCAAGAAGCGGTGCGGCAGCGCGCCATCGCGGCGCTCAATCTGACGCAGGGCGCCCAGCAAGCCGCGTTGCAAGGGAGCGACGGCGAACGGCAGGCGAATACGGCTTTGATCGATGGCGTGCGCAGATTTGTGCTCAGCGTCACCGAACTCGACATCGATCTTATCGACCGCATCAATCCATTCGGCGAAGCCTATGCGATCCTCGCCACAGGGATGAATGCGGACCGATTAAAACAGGTGGAGGCGGCGATCGCGGCCAAGCGCACGAGCCTGACGCCGGAGGAAGCCAAGCAGCTTGCGGCCCGCGCCGTCAGATTCAAGAAGGAACGCGGCCGGCTTCCCTCGATCAGCTCGCCGGACGCGTGGGAAAAGCGCATGGCCGAAGGTGCGGCTGCTTTCGTCCGTTTCAAGGATGAGGGGCGCTATGAGCGAACCTGATCTCGACGAGCTGCGGTCAGAACTCGACGCGTTCGCACAGCCGGAGAAGAAAGGCGGCCGATCCGCGCGCGAGGAGCGCATTATCGCGGGGTTCGAGGAAGTTCAGCGGTTCGTCGAGAAGCATGGCCATCCGCCGCTGCATGGCGAAGATCGAGACATCTTTGAACGGCTTTATGCGGTGCGGCTTGATCGGCTGTGTGCGTTGGAGGAATGCCGCTCGCTCCTCAAGCCGCTGGATTATCAGGGGCTTTTGACGGAAGGCACCCCTCCGGCCGGTTTCGAAGACTCACCGGATATCGACGAGTTAGCTGCCGAATTGGAAAACGCATCAGATTCGTCGGACATCACCGAACTCCGTCATGTCCGTACCAGCGCCGACAAGCGCGCCGCCGAAGAGATCGCCAATCGGCAGAGGTGTGAGGACTTCGGCCGCTTCAAGCCGTTCTTTGCAACGGTTCAACAGGAGATCGAAGGCGGCATACGCCAGACGCGGCCCTTCGAACTCAAATCGGAAATCAGACCCGGGAAGCTGGTTTATCGTCGGCGGACAGAAAGCCTATGTCGCCGAGATGGGCGAAATGTATACAAACGCCCAAGGCCGCACCGACGCGCGGCTTCGCGTGATCTTCGACAATGGCACCGAGAGCAACATGCTCATGCGGTCATTGCAACGCGCGCTTCACAAGGACGAAGCGGGGCGGCGGATCACCGATCCTGTTGCGGGGCCGCTGTTTGCCGACAAAGCTGCAGACGACGACATCGAAAGCGGCACCGTCTATGTGCTGCAAAGCAAGTCCGATAACCCCGAGATCGCGGCGCGTCGCGATCTCATTCACAAGATCGGCGTGACCGGCGGCAAAGTCGAGACGCGGATCGCCAATGCAGCGTTAGATGCGACGTATTTGCTCGCGGACGTGGAAGTCGTCGCAACCTATAAGCTGTTCAACATCAACCGAACGCGGCTGGAAAACGTTCTGCATCGCGTTTTTGCGCCGGCGCGCCTCGACCTGACAATCGAGGACCGATTTGGGAACCCTGTAAAGCCGAAGGAGTGGTTCCTGGTCCCGATTTCAGCCATTGACGCAGCCGTCGAGAAAATCAAGGAC
>JBAUGC010000833.1:0-5830 GCA_049679485.1 Xanthobacteraceae bacterium | reverse complement strand
CCAGAACCCGCGCCGCCGTAGCTGGTCCGGCGCCCGGCAGCAGTTGCACGACGCGAAAGCCGGCAACCCGATCAAGCGGATTTTCCGCCCAGCGCAGGAACGCCAGCATGTCTTTGATGTGCGCGGCTTCCAAAAATTTCAGCCCGCCGAACTTCACGAATGGAACGTTGCGGCGGGTCAGCTCCACTTCGAGCGGTCCTGAGTGATGCGAGGCGCGGAACAAAACGGCTTGCGTCTTCAGCGCCAGCCCCTGCTCGCGGCTTTCCAGCACTTTCTCAACCACGTAACGTGCCTGGTCTGCCTCATCGCGCACGCTGATCAACTGCGGCCGCTCGACGGACTTTCGCTCCGACCACAGATTTTTGGTGAAGCGCTCCTCGGCTAATTCGATGGCGGCGTTGGCGGCCGTCAAGATCGGCTGCGTCGAGCGATAATTTTGCTCAAGCATCACCATTTCCGCCCGCGGGCTGAAGTGCCCGGGAAAGTCGAGGATGTTGCGCACGGTCGCCGCGCGGAACGAATAGATCGACTGCGCATCGTCGCCGACCACGGTCAAGCCGTTGCCGTTGGGCCGCAGCGCCAGCAGCACAGACGCCTGCAACCTGTTGGTGTCCTGATATTCGTCGACCAGCACATGATCGAACCGCTCCGAGATTTCGCCGCCGATCGAAGGCTCCAGCATCATGTGCGCCCAGTACAGCAGGAGATCGTCGTAATCGAGCACATGCTGGCGCTGTTTGGTTTCGACGTATTGCGCAAACAGCGCCCGCAGCTCGTCCTGCCACATCGCGCACCAAGGAAAATAGGAGCCGAGAACTTCGTCGAGCGGAAACTCACCGTTCACGGCGCGCGAATAAATCGCTAGACAAGTGGCTTTGGTCGGAAAGCGCCTCTCGGTCTTTGAAAATCCAAGATCGTGACGCACGAGGTTCATCAGATCAGCGGAATCCTCGCGATCATGGATTGTGAAGGCAGGTGCAAGGCCGATGGTTTCGGCATATTCACGCAGCAGCCGCGCGCCGATGGCGTGAAATGTGCCGGCCCAGGCCAGGCCATCGGTCACGGCGCCCCGCGCGCGGTTGAACTCAACGAGGATCAAGTCGACGCGACGGATCATCTCCGCCGCGGCACGCCGTGAAAAGGTCAGAAGCATGATGCGCCGTGGATCGGCGCCCTGTTCGATCAGCCAGGCGACACGATGCGCCAGCGTCGAGGTCTTGCCCGAACCCGCGCCAGCAATAATGAGCAGCGGCCCGGCCTCGGCCAGCGGCAGACCGCCATGCTCGACTGCACGGCGCTGCTGCGGATTGAGTTTTTCCAGGCGCGCCGCCGACACGGGATCGATTGCCTTCGATTGGCTTGAGACTGCCTTCGGCCCACGCGAGCGAATCACGCGGGCTCGACACCCGACTGAATCACAATTCGCGTTTTGTTCGCAATGGCCGCGGCAGTGCTGGCGCTTTCTACCTGCCAGCCCGGTGAGTTATGGACAAATTGGCCGCTCCGTCGGCGCCCTGCCCTAGTTCTCCGGCAGCGGAATGAACTCCTTCTCGTCGCCAGGAATCAGCGCGAAACGGCCGCTCTTCCATTCCTGCTTCGCATCCTCGATGCGCTCCTTGCGCGAGGAGACGAAATTCCACCACAGATAGCGTGGGCCTTCGAGCGCCGCTCCGCCAAGAAACATCAGCCGTGCCGGCTGTATCGCCGTCACGGTAATGCGGTCGCCGGGACGGAATACCAAAAGCTGCGGCGCCGCGAACTTGTCACCGGCGATATCGACTTCGCCCTCGGTCACATAGATGGCGCGCTCCTCGTGATCGGCATCGAGCGGCGCGCTGGCGCCGGCATCGAGCAAAACTTCAGCGTAGAACCACCCCGAGACCATGCCGACTGGCGATTTTTGTCCGAAGGCGGAGCCGGCGATGACGCGGGCGCGTACGCCTGCGTCCTCAATGGTAGGCAGGTCCGCCGCGTCGAAGTGCTCGAACAGCGGCGCCATCTCCTCATGGTCTTGCGGCAGCGCGATCCAGCTTTGGATAAAGAACAGTCCGCCGCCGCCGCTGCGCGTGCTCACCGGCGTGCGCTCGGAGTGGGAGATGCCACGGCCAGCGGTCATGAGATTCATGGCGCCGGGTGTGATCTCCAGCGCGTTGCCTTCGCTGTCGCGGTGCATGACGCTGCCGTCGAACACGTAGGTGACGGTCGCAAGCCCAATATGCGGATGCGGGCGAACGTCCATGCCCTTCCCGGCCATGAGCTGCACCGGCCCCAGCTGGTCGAAGAAGATGAAGGGACCGACCATCTGGCGCTTTCCGTGCGGCAGCGCGCGACGCACCGAAAAGCCGTCGCCGAGATCGCGCACCCGCGGAATGATGATCAGTTCGAGCGCATCGCATGAGTGCTTATCGCCTAGTACCGGGTCTTTGTCGGGCATCCAGCTCATGGCTTATTCCCTAATTCAGCAAACCTAATGGCGATGTGCATCGCTAGCGGGCACGCCCTTAAGATCGCGCTGGCAAACTATGTATGATAGGCGAAATCCAATTACCACGGTGCGCACCCGGTCACGCGGACGATCGATCTCTCAATGATTTCAGCACCCTCCCTGACAAGTGTCGGCCTCCTTCTGGGCCTAAGCTTGTTTCTTGGGCTGGCATTCGAGGATTTTTTCGCGCGTACCGATACCAAGCGTCCAGGCGGCATCCGCACCTTTCCGATGCTGGCGTTCGCCGGCGGCGTGCTTTACCTGTTCGATCCCGACCATTTCATCCCCTTCACTGGCGGCCTCGTCGTGCTTGGCGTCTGGCTTGCGATTTTCTACCAGCAGCATGTCCGCGAGCAGGATGACGAAGGCGAACCGAATGTCGGGTTGGTTGTACCCGCGCTCAACGTTCACGCCTACCTGCTAGGCGCCATCGCCTTGGCGCTGCCGCCCTGGGTGGCGGTGACATTCACCGTGAGCGCGGTCCTCCTTCTCACCGGCCGCGAAAAACTGCACGCTTTGGCGCGGCGCGTCGAATTGACGGAAATCGTCACCGCCGGCGAATTTTTGATTCTAACCGGGATCATTCTGCCGCTGTTGCCAAACGAGCCGGTCACCACGCTGACGACCATCACGCCGCGCCAGGCGTGGCTCGCGCTCGTCGTCGTCTGCAGCTTGTCCTACGCCAGCTATCTGGCCCAACGCTACTGGACCGCGGCGGCGAATGGGTTGTGGATGGCCGCCTTGGGCGGCGTTTATTCGTCGACAGCGACGACGGTCGTGCTGGCGCGACAGGCGAAAACCGGATCCGTGATGCGACGAAATGCGCAGGCCGGGATCACACTCGCTACCGCAATCATGTATCTCCGCATTCTCATCGTCGTCGCGGTCTTCAATATGACGCTGGCGCGAACGTTGGCGCTCCCGCTTGGCAGCCTTTCGCTCGCCGGGCTGTTGGTATGCGCGCTGCAATACTGGCTGACGCGCCCGGCGCCGGAAGACGCCAAGACGCCGCGGCCAGGCCTTCCACCATCCGGCGGCAATCCGCTCCAGCTCGGTCCGGCGGCTCTCTTTGCATTTCTTTTTATCGCAGTGTCGTTGGTATCAAATTGGGCCAAGGCGCAGTTCGGCGTCTCGGGGATCTACACGCTCGCAGCCATCGTCGGCGTGACGGACATCGATCCGTTTGTCCTTAATCTGGCGCAAGGCGGGACATCGGGAATGTCGGAAACCGCGCTCGCTGCCGCGATACTCATCGCAGCGTCATCCAACAATATTCTGAAAGCGCTTTACGCAGCTGTGTTCGCGGGTGGACGCGCAACGGCGGTAAGCGCGGCCGTGCTAGTGCTGCTCGCCGCCGCCGGCGTTGGTCTCGCTGTTAGCTTGGACAACCTCTAGGTTCCGAACCTTGTCGCCATCAGCTTTATTTGGCTGTGCGCGATTCATCAGCCGGAGGATCTAGACGCGTCAGCGGACGCTCTGGTCGCTTTCAAAAGTCGGCTGCTCCAATGCACATTTCTTGTCGGTCGCCGTGCGCCGCAAGACTTGCTCTTCACCCACGTCCTTCTCGTACTCCGGCCGATAGGACAGCGTTCCGATTACAGTACCGCCGCCGCCTTCACTGGCTTTGGCCATGAGGTCGCGCAATTCCGTTTGCCGTGTAGTCAGCGCCTTCAGTCGCTCGACGAGATCCTTGCAGTGATAAGCTGAATAACGGCCGGGGTCGACGATGTACGGGCCGACGCCGTCGCTCAAAGAACAGCTGGCGCACGCGACGGCCAACAAGCCGCAGATCAATCCGAGCGCGCGCGGTCGAGCGCATCGGCCTGGCAACGGCCCAACAGCCGGCTTGCGATCCGGGCTAGGTGCGGACGCGCGACCGCCGTCCCTCGATGTCATCGAATCATCCAACACACCAGAGCCGGTTTAGCAGTCACTCAAACCCGCGTAAGTCCCCGGCCCTCCGTTTGCAGCCCCCTGCGCCGCAAATAAGGCAACGTCCGACCGGCTTTTTCATGAGAAAGCGACTTCACGGCTCTCGCGACACAAATCCGCGAGACCGGGATTCGCATTCGCTCTTCCAAGCCGATGTGCTGATGAATTCAACTTGCGTCGCGGCAACACGTGGGCGCATGGGCTGCGAAGTAGCCGGTTAAGAGCGCGTTAAGTCAGGTCCAGGGGGGTTAACTTACGCGTCAAGATGCCCGTGTCCGCCGTGGACCCAAGAAGCACTACATTCCACGGCTATTCCGAAAGGAATCTGCTGGGCTGCGGGTACAACCGTAACCAGTTCTTTACGATGCTCTGTAACCTTGTTCGAGACGTGTCGCCGTGGGGGCAATAGCCCGCCGAGCCGCTTTGGCTGCTGCGGGCGACAGGGACAACGATTAGCGAGCGGACAAAATGGCCGGCCCGTTCGACACCGATGCGTCGCCGCGACCATCGACGTGGCGACGCCCGCGATTTGGCGTTGCCGCCCGGCTCCAGTCCGCCTTCAGTTTTGTCGCCGGCCTGACTGCAATCTCGACAGTCGTCTCGCTGCTGTGCTTCTCGGCGGTCGAGACCGGGATCGACGATTTCGCGGCACGGCGTATGCCGGTGGTCGCCGAAGTCATTCAGCTTTCCGCACTCTCAGGGGAAATTTCGGCGGCGGCGGCGCGGCTGATCAACGCCAGAACCGTGGCGGATCAAAAAAACCTCGCCGCATTGATCGCGCGCAAACACAGCGACATGGGCGATACGTTACGGCGCCTGCAAAAGCTCGACAGCGACAACCCGGCGATCGGCAAGCTGATCACGCTGTCGAAGCGTCTCGATGCCAATCTCTCGGCTCTTGAGGACATTATAGCCGAGCGGACCAATCTGCGCATGGAGATCGCCGCACAGGTTGTGACCCTGCACAAGAACAATGCAAAGCTCGCCGAGCAGCTGGCGCAGCTGCCGGAGTCACGTCCGGCCCTTGAAGTCTCCGCTAAGGCCCATCTCTTTGTCAGCTTGATCAGCGAAGCCTCGTTGTTAAACGAGCCGAGTGAATTCAAACACATTCAGGACCTTCTCAAGGCAGCAGCGGGCGGGCTGCGCGATTCGGTTGCTGCGCTGTCCAATGACGGCGTCACCAAGACTGCGGAACAACTTCTTCTGCTTGGCATCGGCGCCGAGAGTATTTTCGCGCATCATGCGCGAGAGACATTCGTCGGCGTACGAGCCGACGCCACCATCGATGAAAACGTCGCCATCCAGCGCGATCTCGATGCCACGGTCGCCAACCTGGTAAGCACGGCACAGGACGGCGTCGAACGCGGCACCACCGCGTTGACCAATACGCTCAATCGTAGCCGTATCGTGCTC
>JBAUGC010000832.1:0-2912 GCA_049679485.1 Xanthobacteraceae bacterium | reverse complement strand
GCGCGGTTCTCAAGATTGACCGCTGATGAGCGCTACTGCTGCGCCGGCGAGAAAGCTGCGCCTCGGCATCGCCGGCCTCGGCCGTGCCTTCACGATCATGCTGCCGACCTTCGCGCAGGATGAGCGCATCGCGTTGCGCGCGGCGGCCGATCCGCGCGCTGAAGCGCGTGAAAAATTTGCAGCGGACTTTAAGGCGAGCGCCTACGCTTCAGTTGAAGAGCTCTGTGCCGACGCAACCGTCGAAGCAATTTACGTGGCGACTCCGCATCAGTTCCACGCCGCGCACGTCTGCATGGCGGCAGCCGCCGGAAAGCATGTGCTGGTGGAAAAGCCGCTCGCGGTAACGCTCGCCGAATGCCGAAACATGATCGACGCCGTGGAGGCCGCCGGCGTTCACCTCGTCGTCGGGCACAGCCACAGTTTCGATGCGCCGTACCGGCGCGCGCGCGACTTCATTGCCAGTGGCGAATTCGGCAAGCTTGGAATGATCACAGCCGCAAATTTCACCGACTTTATATATAGGCCGCGGCGGCCCGAGGAGTTGATCACGGCACAAGGCGGCGGCGTCATCTTCAGCCAGGGCGCCCACCAAATCGACATCGTCCGTCTCCTCGGCGGCGGCCAAGTGCACAGTGTTCGCGCCTTCACCGGCAGCTGGGACGAGAGCCGGGCCGCCGAGGGCGCCTACGCGGCTCTGCTCGCGTTCGAGGATGGAGCGTTCGCCAGCGCAGTCTACAGCGGCTACGGGCATTTCGATTCCGACGAGTTTTGCGGGTGGATCGGCGAAATGGGATTGCCCAAAGACCGCGAACGTCACGGCGCTGCGCGCAGGGCGTTGGCTGATTTGACGGCGACGCAGGAAGCCGCGTTGAAGGCGGCGCGAAACTACGGCGGCACAGAATACAGTGTGGCCGTGCCCGATGCTCCGCGGCAGCATCAGCATTTCGGCGTCCTGCTGGCGTCGTGCGCGCACGCCGATCTGCGTCCAACGCCGGAAGGCGTGATGATCTACGGCGATTTCGAGCGGCGTCTGGAAAAGGTTGCCGTCGCCAGTGTCCCGCGCGCCGAAGTGATCGACGAGTTCTACGACGCCATCGTCGCCGGACGCGCGCCGCTCCACACCGGCCGATGGGCCATGGCGACGCTGGAAGTATGCCTCGCAATTCTGCGCTCTGCCAAAGAGCGTCGTGAGATCACACTCGAACACCAGATCGGACTGGTTGGGTTGTAAGATGAAACATGGGGTAAGAGCGCACCGCCGGATAAAACGGGGCGCGACCATCCAGGAAACTCAGGCGATCCTGCGCCACTGGCGCGAAGCCGTACCCAATGATCGCCTTGCGCATCTGGTCAAGGACGCGGCCCGAGCGCTGTTGCGGGCGTTGCAGCTGCGGCTGACCGCGCACGGCGTGTCGCTCGGACATTGGACCTTTCTGCGCATCCTCTGGGAGAAAGACGGTATTACCCAGCGCGAACTCAGCGAGCAGGCGGGCGTCATGGAGCCGACGACAACCTCTGCGCTAAACGCGATGGAACGTCTCGGCTATGTGGTCCGCCGTAAAATGCCGGGAAACAAGAAAAAGGTCTTTGTTTTCCTGACTCCACGCGGGCGCCTGTTGAAGGCCAAGCTGGTACCCTTCGCGGAGCAGGTAAATGAGGTCGCGATCCACAACGTCAAGTTGGCCGATATCATCACGACCCGGCGCACACTGCTGGCGATCATCGAGAACCTGGCCGAAGACGAAGTCCATTCGACCGGGCGTATTCCATCCACCCGAGAACTCGCGCGGCTGGTAGCGGCGCGCGGCGCGCGTGCCGGTAGAGGAACACTCAAAAGGGCGGCCCATTGAGCGCAAATGAGTCTGTTCGCTCACAGTCATCTCAAATGACACCCTCGACACTACAGGCCTTTCCACCTAAGGGCATTGGCGAATTTTGTACGCGGAGGCTGATATGACCAAGTTGGACGCGCTGCTTGAGGATCTGGTGATCGCGAACCGGATCCTGGCGCATGAAGGTGTCGTGGATGGATTCGGACACGTCAGCGTTCGCCACCCGGAACGCCCCGATCGTTTCTTCATGTCGAGGTCGCGCAGTCCCGAACTGGTGACTCTCGACGATCTCATGGAGTTCGACCTCGACTGCAACCCGATCGATCAGCGCGGCCGCGTCATGTATGGCGAACGGCCTATTCACGGCGCCATTTTCCAGGCCCGGCCTGACGTGGGGTCGGTGGTCCATAACCACGCTCACGAAGTCATTCCCTACTCTGTGACCAAAGAGCCGATGCGGCAGATCATCCACACCGCGGGAGGCATGGGACATCACGTTCCTGTCTGGGACATCCACGACGACTTCGGCGATACCGATATGCTGGTCCGCAACATGCAGCAGGGCAAAAGCCTGGCGAAGACCCTGGGCGACAATGCCGCGGTGCTGATGCGCGGCCATGGCTGTACGGTCACCGGCAAGACCATTCGCGACGCAGTTCGCGTCGCCGTCTATCTCATGGTCAATGCGCGTCTACAGACCGAGGCGATGCGCCTGGGCGACGTCACGTTCCTTTCGGAGGGGGAAATGACCGCGACAGCCGAAATGTCAGCATCACCACTCGCCATGGATCGGATCTGGGAATATTGGACGCAGCGCGGCGGTTATTCTCCCAACACAACATCCGGAAAGAAGTTGTGACGAACGCTACGCAGTCGCAGAGGCTCGTCAAAGCTGCCCATGTGGTCGGCGCCAGGGCGCGGCTCGCGTTTGCATTGCTGCTCAATCGGCCAACGTGGCAGTGCCGTCGTCAATTACGACGCTAACATGTGCAATTTCGGAGCTAAGTCGTTGAGAAAAAAATTCAGATCAAGGCGTGGTGGGCCCGGGAGGACTCGAGCCTCCAACCAAGCGGTTATGAG
>JBAUGC010000831.1:0-4792 GCA_049679485.1 Xanthobacteraceae bacterium | reverse complement strand
GTGTTCCGCTGCTCCGACAATCATTTACAACTAAAATGTTTATATCTAAGATGTTAGGGAGTCAAACCGCGCGAGGAGCCCATGAACGGCAAGCCGCCTTTCCGTGCCGACCACGTCGGCAGCCTGTTGCGGCCGCAGGAACTAATCGCGGCGCGTCATCAGCTTCGTAATGGTGAAATCAGCCAGCGCGAGTTGCGCGAGATCGAGGATTGGGCAATCCGCGACATCGTCCAATTCCAGGAAAACGTCGGCTTGCAAGCCGTGACCGACGGCGAATTTCGGCGCGGAGCGTTCTTCAGTCATTTTGTCAAGAGCGTCGCCGGGATGACGGTGAAAATCATGCCGTTTACTTTCTCAAACGACGCCGGAGATAGCGTTCAGGCGTATGGTCCCTACGCCGCCAGCAAGCTTAAGCGTAGCAAAGGCATCACAACTGACGAATTCAAGTTCGTCAGGGAGCTGACCGATCGTGCCGTTAAGGTGACGATGCCTGCCCCGCCCTACGTCAATTTCCTCGGCGGCCGCGAGCGAGTCGATCAGACCGCCTATCCCGACATCACAGAGTACTTTGCCGACCTCGCGGCGGTTTACCGCGAGGAGCTTGCCGAGCTGCATGCGCTCGGCTGCACCTTCGTCCAGCTCGACGAAGTACCCCTGGCGATGATGGAAGACCCGCGCGTCAATGATCAAATTCGGAGCCTCGGCGAAGATCCCGATCGCCTGATTGACGTCTACATTGACACCATTGCGTCCGCGGTGCGTGGGAAGCCGCCGGAAATGGTCATCGGCATGCATCTTTGCCGCGGCAATTATCGCGGCCGCTGGCTCGCGTCGGGAGGCTATCAGCGGGTCGCAGAGCGCATTTTCAATATTCCGGGCATCGATGTTTTCTTTATGGAGTACGATTCGCCGCGGGCCGGAGATTTTTCGCCGTTGCGCTTCCTGCCGTCGGACAAGTGGGTCATCCTTGGCCTTGTCAGCAGCAAAACAGCCGCGCTCGAGGACAAGCGGGCGCTGTTGAAGCGGGTCGACGAAGCCGGCCAGTTCACCGCGCTCGACCAGCTCGGCATCAGCCCGCAATGCGGGTTCGCGACCAATCTGACTGGCAGCCCGCTCACCCAAGCCGACGAAAGAGCGAAGTTAAAGCTGGTTGTCGAGATCGCTCGGGAAGTGTGGAAGCAGTGACAATGGCGCTTGCGCGCAATAACAGCACGCTTGATCTGCCCATCGACGATTTCGAGACTAGGGGCGTCGGGAGCGACCATGGAGATTTGCGGCTCTGGCTGCGGATGATGGCGGTGCACAAACTCGTCACCAACGAAGCGCGCCGGCGATTGCGCATGTCTTTCAACATGAGCCTGTCGCGTTTCGACCTGATGGCTCAACTGGACTCGAACAGTGCCGGCCTGCGAATGGGCGAAATTTCAAACCGCCTCATGGTCACGACCGGCAACATCACCGGCCTGACCGATGAATTGGAGGCTGAAGGTCTCGTCGAGCGTTCGGCCGATCCGCGCAGTCGCCGCGCGCTTCGCGTGCGGCTCACTCGCAAAGGCAGAATAGCGTTCCGCGCCGCGGCAAAGGCGAATGAAGGTTGGATCGCCGAGTTCTTTTCTGTCCTGTCTGCCAGGGACAAGAAGGCGATGTTCGAAATTCTCGGTGCGCAAAAGGCGTTTCTGCAAACACGCGTGCAACAGACGGGAAGGCCTTCTGTTAAGCAGACGTCAAATTAAGAGCGGGACCTTCCTGATAACCTCGTGGCCGCGAAAATTCCCGATTGAGAGGCCGATACTCGCCTTGATCCGCCAGTTGGCAAGTGGTTTTATGCGCAGCTTGCGATTTCTCAAGATCGTTATTCCGTCGCTCTTTCGATTGCAAGGAGCCTCAGGCAGCGGTGTTATTCTGAATGCGCATCATTCGCGGCAAGAAGGCGATGGTGACCGGCGCGGCGTCGGGTATCGGCCGCGCCATCGCGCTGGAACTCGCCAAGGAAGGCGCGGATTTATTTCTCGTCGACATTCAAGCAGGCACTCTGGCGACGGTCGCGCAAGAGGCGCGAACTCTCGGCGTCAATGTGATGACCGCCGTCTGCGATCTGACCGACCCTTCGCAGATCAGTGGCGCCGTCGAACAACTGCGCAACACGTGGAAGGGGCTTAACATCCTCGTCAACAACGCCGGTACCACGTACTACGGGCAAACCCATCAGATGTCCGGGGAGCAGTGGAATCGGATTATGGCTGTCAACCTGATGGCGCCGATTCAGCTGGTCCACGAACTGCTGCCGATGCTGTTGGCGGCTGATGAAGCTCATATCCTGAATGTCTGCAGTATTTTCGGCCTGGTCACCTGGCGCAAGACAACCGCATACCAGACCAGCAAATTCGGCCTGGTGGGCTTCAGCGCGGCGTTGCGCGCGGAATATTGCAACGAGGATTTCGGGGTGACGGCTCTCTGTCCGGGCTTCGTGCGTTCGTCTCTGCTCGACGATTGCGAGACCGATAAAGCCGATCGAACGGTGAAAGTGCCGGCGTGGATTTGCGCGAGCCCGGAACAAACCGCCGCAAAGGCCGTTCGCGCCATTCAAAAAAATAAGGGGTTGGTGCTGGTCACGCCGACCGCGCACTTCTACTGGCGGCTAATGCGTCTATCTCCGTCCTTGGTCGATTGGCTGACACGCGAAGGCTGGCGCCGCCGCGGTAAAACCGCGGCTTCCGCGCCCGCTGAGACCAACGGCAGCGAGCCGGCCTTGCCGCCGAGAGTGGCAAAGCAAATACACGGTCCGCTCCCCCGCTGAGCGCAGTCGCCGCGCATTTTTTAATGCCAATTTGGCTTGGCTGATCCGGCGAATGGTCTTATCGAGTGCCGCCGTGTAAACAAGCGTGATTGCCTGTCGGTGCGCCGGGTGAAAGACAATGAATGAGGTTCTCAATCTGCCGCGTCCGGCATGGATGATGGAAGATCTTGTGCTGCTCGAAGAGCAGTCGCGGCGCTTTATCGCCGCCGAATTCGTTCCGCATCTCGAAAAATGGCACGAAGACCATTTTTATCCGCGCGAGGTGTGGACCAAGGCCGGCGCGGCGGGTCTGCTCTGCGCGTCAATGCCGGAGGAATACGGCGGTGCCGGCGGCAGCTTCGCGCATGAAGCGATCATCGACCGCGAATATGCGCTCGCCGGCTTCGATACCTTCGGCGCATCGCTGCATTCCGGCATCGTTGCGCCGTATATCCTGCGTTACGGTACCGAGGAGCAGAAGCGGCGCTGGCTGCCGAAACTCGCCACCGGCGAAATGATCGGCGCCATCGCCATGAGCGAGCCCAGCACCGGCTCGGATCTTCAAGGCGTGCGTACCACTGCAAAACGGTCCGGCAACGGCTATGTGCTCAACGGCTCGAAAACCTTCATCACCAACGGCCAGCACGCCAATCTGATCATCGTCGTCGCCAAGACCGACCCGAAGCAGGGCTCCAAGGGCGTCTCGCTGATGGTGGTCGAAACCGCCGACGCCTCCGGCTTTCGCCGCGGCCGCAAGCTGAAGAAGCTCGGCATGGACTCCGCCGACACCTCGGAACTTTTCTTCGAAGATGTGCAGCTGCCGGCAGAAAGCCTCCTCGGCATCGAGGAGGGCCAGGGTTTTTATCAGCTGATGAAGGAACTGCCGCAGGAGCGGCTGATCGTGTCGATCCACGCAGTCGCCATGATCGAACGCGCGCTCGGCTTGACCATCGATTACGTCAAGCAGCGCCAGGCGTTCGGCAAAAAGATCATCGACTTCCAGAACACCCAATTCGTGCTGGCTGAATGCAAGAGCGAGGCGACCGTCGCCAAGGTGTTTCTCGATCACTGCATCGAACGGCACATCAAGGGCGAACTCGACACCGTCACCGCCTCGATGGCAAAATATTGGCTCACCGATCTGGTCGGCAAGATCGTCGACCGCTGCCTGCAATTGTTCGGGGGCTACGGCTACATGGACGAATACCCGATCTCGCGGCTCTATCGCGATGCGCGAGTACTCCGCATCTATGCCGGCACCAATGAAATCATGAAGCTGCTGATTGCCAGAAGCCTTTAGGGAGAACATCGTGAAAAAGAGAAAGTCGGTCAAACGCGCAAAGGCGGCCAAGAAAGCCGCAGTGAAGAAAAACGCGAAAGCGATCAAGATCCCGATCTTTCATCACGCGCTGCTCAAAACCTCGCGGATGCAGGAGATGATCGACTGGTACGCGGCCGTGGTCGGCATCGAGCCGGTGTTTCAGGCCCCCGGCATCGCCTTTCTTAGCAACGACGGCGCCAATCACCGGATCTCGATGGCCGGCGGTCCGCACTTTCGCGATAACCCGCAGTTTCGGACCTATGCCGGCCTGCACCATCTCGCGTTCGAGTACGCGTCGGTGGATGATCTCCTTGATTCCTGGCAGCGGCTGCACGACGAGTACGGCTATGAGCCTCATGTCGCGGTCCATCACGGCATGACGTTGTCGTTCTATTATGTCGATCCCGACGGCAACAGTGTCGAGCTGCAGGCGGACTGTTTCGGCGACTGGAAGAAATCCAAAGCGTGGATGCGGACTTCGCCGCAGTTCAAGGCAGATCCGATCGGCAAGTTCGTCGTGCCGGAGAAGATGGTCGCGGCCCGCGCGGCCGGCGTGAAGCAGAAGGAATTGCTGAAGCGTGCCTATGCCGGCGAATATGCGCCGTCAGCCCCCTACGACTTCCGCGTGGACTTTTAGCTCTTTCGCCACCCAATCGAGCAGACCGGAGTCGGCGCCGCGCGGCGCGATGAGCGAG
>JBAUGC010000830.1:0-1846 GCA_049679485.1 Xanthobacteraceae bacterium | reverse complement strand
CGTTTGAGGTCGGCAAGAGAACAGTAAGTCAACGCACCCTCATGAGTAGCGCGCAAGACCACACGGGGCACTTGGTTCGCCTCGAATGCTTCCTGCCAGCGGGGTGCACACAAGCACCAACGGTCACCCGGTTTGAGACCTGGAAAGCCGAATTCGGGCATTGGCGTCGAGAGATCGTTACCGCGCGATTTGGAAAAATCGAGAAACGCGGGAGTCATCACCGTGCAGACTGTATGACTACCGATGTCCTCTCGCCCGGTGTTGCAGCAGCCGTCACGATAGAAGCCTGTCATGGGTTTTATCGAGCAGATTTCCAGAGGCTCCCCAAGCACGTTACGGCCTGAGATCCGTCGAGGCCCTCCATGATCCCCATCATCCCTCAGCACTGTCGCTCCTCAGAATTGCCGTGTTTCTGTTTTGGCCCCTAGCTCCAGAGGGTGGTCCGGGCGAGGGACCCTGATCTTAAACTACGGAGGTGCTCAATTCCATTGTCTGGACAATCGACGTGTCGTCACTTTCCGGCTTGTTGACGCGCGTCAAAATCGGCCACTCATAGCCTCATTCAGGACTATCCTCGCATTCGACCGGAAGGGGAACTATTCGCAGCAGCTTCCGTCAGTCTTCCGCAGGTATATTTAGTAATCCCCCAGATCGGCTTTCCAGTCGTAGTCATTACCATCCTCAACCCATATGCCGCCCTGCATTTCAACCTGATCCTCGCTAGGCTTGTGTGCAAGTCCCGTAAACTTAGCATGAGATACTGATGCACCTACATGACGTGCGGAGCCTCGACCAGAGAGCTTATCAAACTCGGCAATGCATCGTCTGCGGTCCCATGTGTATTCAAACACGATTTGATCGCCGCGCTCAGAACCGACGATCCTCGCTTTTCCAGAGCGACCGGAGCCGTCGCGATTGAACCAGCTAATCTCACCGCTCCATAATTTGCGCTTCATTAGCTCTACTGCCCGCGTGTTCGTCTTTAGCAAAGCTGAGCCCTCCCGTTATGGCCGAGAAGTCAGCGGCGCTCCGTTGGCTTGGGCGAGATCATTAGACTTGACGCCAGCGGACGCACTTTGTGAATCTGGGTACCGCAAAGATCTTGTGGGAGCAAAGGTAGGACATGTCGCCACCTGCGGACAGTCGCCACTTGGGGCGACGACAAGATCCTACAATGAGCGGAGATCGGCGCAGCGCGGCGCTCGGTGGGACGTCGTGATCTACGGCATTAGGTAGACCGGACGCCGGCCGATTTCACTATAGGCTGCTTTCCCGGCCCATCCGAAATCGGAAAGCCGGTCGAGAAGGCGCGGACGAAGGCTGTCGCCAGCGCCTAATAGGCGAAAGCCACCACATTTCCGCTTTGCCACAAGACCGGACTCGGATAGGTGAACCATTCGAATTATGGCCGCGGTAATACGAGGAGATTTTCTATGAAATTGGTTCGCTTCGGCGCCCCCGGCCGGGAAAAGCCTGGCCTAGTCGATGCAGAGGGCCATATCCGCGATCTGTCGAAAATCGTGCCCGACATTGCTGGCGACGTGTTGTCGCCGAAGGGCCTCGCCAAGCTGCGCAAGCTTAAGCCCGACAAGCTGCCACTCGTCCGTGGCACCCCACGGCTCGGCCCGTGCGTCGGCAAAGTCGGCAATTTCATCGCCATTGGCCTCAATTATTCCGATCACGCTGCCGAAGCCGGGATGCCGATCCCAAAAGAGCCGATCGTCTTCAACAAAGCGCCGACCTGTATTTGCGGACCGAACGACGACACCATGATCCCAAAGGGATCGACCAAGCTTGACTATGAAATCGAGCTCGGCATCATCATCGGCAGCCGGGCGCGTTATCT
>JBAUGC010000829.1:0-3164 GCA_049679485.1 Xanthobacteraceae bacterium | reverse complement strand
CCACGGAATGATCGGCTTAAACGAAACAATAAACATCGAAGTATTTGGGATATTACCGTCGACCCTGGATCAATCACATGCCGCCATCGGTCAGCCCCGCTGATCCGGGCGTGCTTTCGCATTCATTTAACCTTTAGTTAGCATAGTAATTCGGTGAGGCTCAGTGAGGTTTGGAAGCGTGTAGCCGGGGGAAAAGCAATGCGCTTGGTCATCGCGGCAATAGTTATCTGCACCTGTTCAACCCCGCTTCTGGCCGAGGAACTGATCCTGCGTTGTGACAGCCCCAAGCAGGCGATTTCGTTTTCAGTATTGATCGACCCGGCCCAAAAGCTTGTTCTGGAAATGGGTTTTGCAAGCAAGGTGGAAACGGAGCGATTTACCGACACGGTTATCTCGGCGACGAACAAGGAAGCCGCCTCCAACCAAAACCTGATCATCGACCGGGTCACCGGGCAATTCCAGCTAACCTGGGCAGCCTCCGGCGAGGGCAATACCGGGGGACAATATGGGGGCACATGCACCCCTGGCCGGCGTTTGTTTTAGTGCTTCCGCTGACTTGACGGTTGGAGCCACCAAGCCGATCCGCCGAGGTCTTTGAAAATCAAATACTCGGCTTCAATTCGGCCTTGTGCATCTAGCACAAGCTCGTTTGAGGCCATCGGCGCGATGTTCGGAATTTGATGGGAATTAAATCGGGATATTCAATTGTTAATCTAGCGAACCGGCCGCAAATTCGCCGGCCGCGGCGATATAATCGATTCATTTTCTACCCGACCAACGCCTTGCAAGCGCGCGCTAAAAAGATACCCGATGAATTTTCATCCAGCGACGTGGAAGGACGACAGGCCAAAAAAAATCCATCAGTTGTCAAAGTGGTGGTGCCCAGGGGCGGAATTGAACCACCGACACCTGCATTTTCAGTGCAGTGCTCTACCAACTGAGCTACCTGGGCGCCCGCCGACGCGACCATGCGAAGGGCCGCACGAGCGCCGGTTTTATAGAGGCTCGATTTCCGGCTGTCCACAATAGGTCCGGACGCGCTGATTAGTGCGCCGTATCGCCACTTTCGTCGCGCCGTTCGTCCTCTTCCTCGTCTTCCGTCACCGGCACGGCGTAAACGCCGGAGAGCCAGCGATTGAGGTCGACATCGGCGCAGCGCCGCGAGCAGAACGGGCGGGACTCCTGGGCGACCGGTTTGCCGCAGATCGGGCAGGCGTTACGGCGTTGAGCGTCGGGCATGAGCGGAATATGGGCTACGTTGCGTATCGCGCCAACTGCCCCGGTCGTCACAGCACGTTGAGCCAGCCGAAGTGGATTGGATAGCCTTCACCGCCGAGCAGCGCCGTGGTTTCGTAGAGCGGCAGCCCGACGATGTTGGAATAAGAACCGACGATTTTCACGATAAAGGTGCCGGCGATGCCTTGCGCCGCGTAGCCGCCGGCCTTGCCGCGCCATTCGCCGGACGCGAGGTAAGCCTCGATATCCTGATCCGACAGCCGTTTAAAGCGCACGCGCGTTTCCACGTGCCGCTGCCGGAACGTCTCCTTCGGCGTCACCAGGCAAACAGCCGTATGGACACGGTGGTTGCGGCCTGACAAGAGCCGCAGACATTGTGCGGCTTCGTCGAGCAGTTCCGCCTTCGGCAGGATGCGGCGGCCGACGGCGACCACGGTGTCAGCGGCGAGGATAAAAGACCCTCTCAACTCCTCATCGAGCCGCACCATGGCAAGGGCCGCTTCCGCCTTGCTTCGCGCCAACCGTGTGGCGCAAGCTCGTGGCAGTTCGCCCCGTTTCGGAGTTTCGTCAATATCGGCAGGTCGAAGCGCGTCGGGTTCGATGCCAGCTTGGTTTACGAGCGCGAGCCGGCGCGGCGAGCCGGAGGCAAGGACGAATTTTGATCGCCCGATCATTTGAACCGGTAGGTAATCCGGCCCTTGGTCAGATCGTACGGCGTCATCTCCACCAGCACTTTGTCGCCAGCCAGTACGCGGATGCGGTTTTTGCGCATGCGACCCGCAGTGTGAGCGATGATTTCGTGCTCATTCTCGAGCTTAACGCGAAAGGTGGCGTTCGGAAGCAATTCCGTGACGACACCTGGAAATTCCAACAATTCTTCCTTCGCCATTCGTTATCCGGACTTGCTGACGTCGACCGTGCCATTGGCTTGCCCTCGGCCGAAATTGGCGCGGAAACTAGCGGATGACGGACGGTTCCACAACGCCAACTTTCATCGCTTTCCCAAGCGCAAACCATGTGGTGCGCTGCAGAATCGGTATCCTTAAAGACTGCGAGAGGGGATGATCCCGTCACTCATTGCCGGGGCGCCGGCCGGTAAAGCGTTCCCGAATCCGATTAAGAATCTGATCTCGCACTTCGCGATAAGCGCCAAGCCGCTGCTCACGGCTGCCTTCCACGTCCGTCGGATCCGCGGTCGGCCAATATTCAACGTCGACCGCGCTCATGCGGGTGAGTTCGAGCGCGCGATGATGAGCTTCAGGCGCAAGCGTAATGATGAGGTCGAAATTGAGCCCCTCCAAGTCGTCGAGTTCCTCGAAAGTAATCGGCTTATGGCGCGAAATATCGACCCCGATTTCGTCCATGACCGCGACCGCAAACGGGTCGAGCTCTCCTTTGCGCACGCCCGCAGAACCGACATAGATCGCGCGACCGAACATCTGTGCAAAAAGTCCGGCGGCGATCGGCGAGCGCACGGAGTTGAGACCGCAAGCAAACAGCACCGCCAAGGGTCGCATGGAAGGTCGCCTCGCGGACGCCGGCATTGCGGCTCCCTACCCCTTCCAGTGCAGCACCGTGACCAGCGTGAACAGACGCCGCGCCGTGTCGAAGTCGACCTCGACCTTGCGCTTGAGCCGCTCCATCAAAATCTGCGAGCCTTCGTCGTGCAGCGAGCGGCGCGCCATATCGAGCGCCTCGATACGATCCGGGGTCGCGCCGCGGATCGCGGCGTAGTAGCTGTCGCACACCGTGAAATAGTCCTTCACGATGCGGCTGAACGGAGCCAGCGACAGCAGGTGCGCGATGACCGGCACATCGTCAGCCAACCTGATATCGAAGACAAGACGGTTGCCGTCGATGCGAAGGTGCAGGGCGTACGGCCCGCCCTCATGGTCCTGCGGCCGAAACGAGTTCTCCTCGATGAGATC
>JBAUGC010000828.1:0-1654 GCA_049679485.1 Xanthobacteraceae bacterium | reverse complement strand
GTGCCGGCGCCGTACCCGGCCCGGTCTGCTACGGCCGCGGCGGCAAGCTCGCCACCGTCACCGATGCAGACCTGGTGCTCGGGATTCTCTCGCCCGGCAATTTTCTCGGCGGCCGCATGAAGCTCGACCTTCCCGCCGCGACCGCGGCGATCCGCGAGCAGATCGCCGGCCCGCTCGGCATGAGCGTCGAGCAGGCCGCGGCGGGGATCCGCCGCGTCGTCGACGGACACATGGCCGACACGCTGCGCGAAGTGACGATCGGGCGCGGGCACGATCCGCGCGACTTCGTGCTCCTCGCTTACGGCGGCGCGGGCCCGGCGCACTGCATCGGCTACGGCGCCGAACTCGGCGTGCCGCGGATTCTCATTCCCGCCACCAGCATGGCGCACTCGGCTTACGGCGCGCTCGCCTCCGACATTCAACAATCCGCGGAACGCTCGCTGGTGCTGCGCGCCGGCGGCGGCACCCGCGATCCCTGGGACGGCCTTGATTGCGATGGCATCAATGCCGTGTTTGCCGAATTGCAGGAGCGCTGCCTCGCGGCGATGGAGCAATCGGGATTCACCGCCGCGCAATCCGAACTCGCACGCTCGATCGACATGCGCTACCGCCGCCAGACCCACGATCTGATGGTGCCGGTGCCGGACGGTTCAGTCACGCCCGAAGCGGCGCGGAAACTCGTCGAGTCGTTCGAGGAATCCTACGAGGCAGTGTACGGCAAGGGCGCGGGTTTTCGTTTCGCCGGTATCGAGCTGACCACGTTCCGCGTCGTCGCCGTCGGCCGCACGGTGAAACCCTCGATCCGCAAGCCGAGCGCAATCGCGGCGCCGAAGCCGGGAACGCGCCGCATCTTTGAACCGGCGACGCTGAAGTGGACCGAGGCTGACGTGTTCCAGTGGCTCGACATGCCCGCCGGATTCGGCGTCAGCGGTCCAGCCGTCGTCGAGCATCCCGAAACCACCGTCTATGTCGGGCCCGGCCAGATTGCACAACTGGATAGTGCCGGCAATCTCTCCATCGATCTCACCTGAAGTAGCAGCAATGAACACACCCCTCCCCGGCCAGTCCCGCAGCAACGCCGCGATCGATCCGATCACCTTCGAGGTGATCCGGCACAAGCTCGAAGCCATCACCGAGGAGCAGGCGATCACGCTCAAAAACGTGTCGGGCTCACCGGTGGTGACCGAGGCGACCGATTTCAACGTCGGCATTTATCTCGCCGACGGCGAAATCGTGACCATGGGCCCGCAGGTGATTTTCCATGCTGGCACCATGTCGACGGTGATCTATTCGATCATCGAGCATTTCAGCGACAATCCGGGAATCAATGAGGGTGACATGTTCATCCTCAACGATCCCTATCGCGGCGCGATTCACCAGCCCGATGTCTCAATCGTGATGCCGATCTTCCACCAAGGCCGGCGCATCGCCTGGACCGGCTCATGCGCCCACGAACTCGACACTGGCGGCATGACGTTCGGCAGCTGGTCGTTCGCCGCCACCGACGTGCAGCAGGAAGCCATGTTGTTGCCGGGCGTAAAACTCGTCGAGAACGGCGTGCTGCGCGAGGACATCTGGCAGATGATCATGGGCATGACGCGCTTGCCGCATGTCGTCGGTCTCGACTTCAAGGCGATGATCGCGGCCAACAACG
>JBAUGC010000827.1:0-11187 GCA_049679485.1 Xanthobacteraceae bacterium | reverse complement strand
ACACTGAGGTGCAAGAAAAGTAGTGCCACAAATGCCACTCGCGCCCACATGGCGCGACGCTCCTACAAGTCAGCCTCCCTTACCTTTGGCTGTGTAGGTGGCGACGCCGGAGCAAAACCGCTTCCGGCGTTTGCGCCATAATACCGGGACCCCGGACATTTCGCGCGCTCGTCAATCATTTCGGCGGCGCGCGCGCCGCGCTTGAAGCGCTGCCGTCGCTCGCCCGCCGCGGCGGCGCCAGCACGACCACCCAGATTTGCTCGCAGGCTGATGCTGAGCGCGAAATCGCCGCTGCCAAAAAGCTTGGCGTCGCCCTCGTAGCGTTGGGCGAAGGCGGCTATCCGTCGCGGCTGCAAATGATCGACGATGCCCCGCCGTTACTTGCGATCCGTGGCAACGGGCAAGCGCTCGCGCTTCCCATGGTGGCGATCGTCGGCTCGCGCAACGCTTCGGGCGCAGGATTGAAATTCACCCAGCGGATTGCGCGTGAGCTTGGTGAAGCCGGTTTCGCCGTTGTCTCTGGCCTGGCGCGCGGCATCGATGCCGCGGCGCATGGCGCAAGTCTCGCTACCGGGACAATCGCCGTGCTCGCCGGCGGGCACGATCGGGTTTATCCGCCCGAACATACGGGCCTGCTCGACGCCATTCTGCCTGCGGGCGCGGCGCTATCGGAAATGCCGTTCGGCTGGGAACCGCGCGCGCGGGATTTTCCGCGCCGCAACCGACTGATTTCTGGGCTCTCGCTCGGCGTAGTCGTGGTCGAGGCAGCCAAACGGTCGGGGTCGCTGATCACCGCCCGGTTCGCGGCCGAACAGGGCCGCGAGGTTTTCGCCGTGCCCGGTTCGCCGCTCGATCCGCGCGCCGAAGGCACCAACGGTCTCATTAAGCAGGGGGTGACACCCGTGACCGAGACATCCGATATCGTTTCCGTCCTGCAACCGATCATGCAGGAGAAAGAGCTTCCGGTACGCGAGCCCGAGCGGCGCGCAGAACAAGCCGGCGGCGAAGACACCGAACCCGCGGCCGACGAGCGGGCCCGTATCGTTGGCTTGCTCGGCCCGGCTCCGGTTTCGATCGATGATCTGGTGCGACTGTCGAACAGTTCGCCGGCGGTGGTGCGGATGGTGCTGCTCGAGCTTGAAATTGCCGGACGGCTGGAACGCCATGGCGGCGGCCTGGTATCGCTGGCCTGATCGCAGTCTGCGCTTTCATTCCACCGGCACGGCTTTCAAGCCGTGCCGGTGGACGATCTCGCGCATGGCAGCTTTGATGCTTTCCCGCTCGGCGACTTTGAGATGCCCAAAGAACTCGGCATCGTTCTGGTCGGCCATCGCGGCGAGCTTCGGCACGATGGCGCGCCCTTTCGGTGTCAGAGCCAGGGCCTGATAGCGCCGATCCTCGTCGTTTGTAGTTCGCGTCACCAGCGCCTTCGCCAACAGCCGGTCGGCCAGTTTCGAAATGGCGCCGCGAGTCATGCCGATCTTCTCGGCCAACACACTCGGCACCATGTCGTCGCATTCGTAGAGCTCCCGCAACACCACCCATTCGGCCACAGCGATCTCGCGGGCGGCGAGCTTGACGCTAAACGAATGCGAGACCTGGTTCGACACGAAGCGCAGCCAGTAGCCAAGGTGCGCTTCGAGCGGACTGACCGGGACGGATTTTGCTGTCACGCAGCCTGCTCTCTTTTGGCGCCTGGAAACCATTCGACGTGACTGTCACCGCTGCGGCCATAATACGTGGCCCGCTGGCCGGCAATTGAGACCATATAGCCGACGCAGCCGGCCTTCGCGATGCGCTCGCAGAACGTCCGGTACTGAATCTTGCCGGCCTGGATCGCCTTGACCGCCGCATCGACACCGGTTGCCGAGAAGTCTCGTGCCGGTGTAATGGCGACCGCGTCCCCTTTCACAACCTCGGATTCGCCATTCGGCAGGTAATAAGTCCGCTCGCCGCGCACGAGATCGGTGTGGTAGCGCTCAATACCGGCCGCCACCAAATTCTTCACAACTTCGCCGAAAGTCACACGCTCCTCGTCCGATGCTCTGGTGGCTTCGACAACAACGTCTTTCGTATGGGCATCCATGGAACCCTCCTCTGTGGTTCATCGTTGCGGAAACATCATAACTGTTTCCGTGGAAACCAATATGAGCACAATTAGTTTCCTTGTCAACTGCTATTTTGAGATGCCGTCAGCCTGATCACTCGATCGTGCTCAAGCCGTCGATCACGCTTCGCCCCGGCGGCGGCGTCTGGTCCGATGCGAGCGGCGGCCGGCCCGATCTATTGGCGCGCCGGCAGTAACCCGAGCCGCTGGCCGATCAGGCGATCGATGCGGCGCTTGGGCAACGTGCGCAGGATCCAGTCCCGCATCGGGCTCGGTGTAATGGGGTAACGCACCTTAGGCTTTGCGGCCGTCAGCGCTTCCAGCACAACTTCGCCGACCTTCTCCGGCGGCAGCCCCTTTTCCCCGAGCTTGAGCATATAGACCCGCAGGCGTTCGAGCGCCGGCGCGTAAGGCGTGTCGCGAAAGGGAGCGGTGTCGACCTGCTCGGCCTTGCTCCAGATCGGCGTCGCTACCGCGCCGGGACCGATGACAATAACATCGATCCCAAACAGCAACAGTTCGCGCCGCAAGCTCTCGGACAAGCCTTCGATGGCGAATTTCGAGGCGTTGTAAGGCGCGATGAACGGGTTGGCGACGCGGCCCCCGACCGAACTGATATTAACGATGCGGCCGGGAGAGCCCTTCAATTGCGGATCGGTCCCGATCAGCGGCGCGAAAGCTTTGGTCACGCTGACCACACCGATCACATTGATTTCGAGCTGTCGGCGAAATTCCGCGATCGGCAGTTCGAGCAGCGGGCCGGCGACGGCAATGCCGGCATTGTTGACGAGACCGGCGAGCCTTTCGCCGGCGAGCGCATCGCGCACCTGATCAGCGGCGGCTTTGACTGCGGCTTCATCCGTCACGTCAAAGATCAGCGGTACAAAGTTCGGACCGAATTCCGCTGTAAGACGTTCCGCATCGGACGTCTTGCGCACACTGCCAAAGACGCGAAAGCCGTGGGCGATCAGAACTTTGGCGCCGCCCCAGCCGATGCCGGTGGATGTCCCCGTGATCACGACGCTGCGCATGCAAGCCTCCTGGACGGAGCGGCGGATTGACCGGCTCGGTCACATCTCCAATGGTCCCCTGCAATGGTGCTATGTGGTCACTTCTTGGGGCGAATACGATGGTGCGGCGGGCGTTGCTGATTCTGGCGCTCGTGCTAACGAGCGTATCCGCCAAATCCGAGTCCGGCGACAGCTTCGCCGCGTTCCTCGCAGCGCTTTGGCCCGACGCCGCGAAAGAAGGCATTACCCGCGCGACCTTCGACGCCGCCTTTGCCGGGATTACGCCCGACCCCGGCGTCATCGCCGCGCGGCGGCGGCAACCAGAATACGGCAAGCCATTCGGCGCCTATCTCGCAAGCCTGGTCTCGACGGGCCGGGTCGCCGGCGGGTTGCGCAAATCGGCGCAATGGGCCCCCACTTTGCGCGCCGTCGCGGAAAAGTTCGGCGTCGACCCGGCTATTCTCGTCAGCATCTGGGGAATCGAATCCTCTTACGGCGATGGCGAGCAGCATTGGGACGTTTTCCGCTCGCTCGCGACGCTGGCGCAGGCGCGTTTCCACCACCCGTTCTTTCGCGATGAAACGTTGAGCGCGCTAAGGATCTTGCAGGACGATCATATCCCGCGCCGGGAATTCGTCGGCTCCTGGGCTGGCGCCATGGGCCAAGCGCAGTTCATGCCGTCGAGCTTTCTGCGCTACGGTGTCGATTTCGACGGCGACGGCAAGGCGGATATCTGGCGCAGCGTCCCCGACGTGCTCGCCTCGATCGCGAACTACTTGCAGAAGACGGGCTGGCAGAAGGGGATGCCCTGGGGCTTTGAGGTCATTGTGCCGGAGGGCTTCGATTACCGTCTCAGCCGAGGCACATTCTCTGAATGGGCGCAGCGCGGGTTTAGCCTTGCCAATGGCAGCCCCTTCCCAACAGGCGACGTCGCTCCAGCCATTCTTTTCTTTCCGAGCGGCGCATCGGGGCCGGCATTTCTCGTCACCGACAATTTCGTTGTGCTTAAGCGATTCAACGATTCGGACGCCTATGCGCTCGCCGCAGGGGCGCTTTCGGATCGGTTGCGCGGTCTTCCTCCGATTCGCGCTAGTTGGCCGGCTGACGACGTCCAACCCTCCCGTGATGAACGCATCGCGCTGCAACACCGGCTGGCCGAGCTCGGCTACAAGATTGCGGAATTTGAGGGCCACCTCGATTTCGACCTGCGGGATGCAGTGCGCGACCAACAGCGCCGTTTCGGCATGATCCCCGATGGCTATCCTAGCCGTGCCTTCCTGAGCCGTATGGGGCTGCGCGCTCCGTAGCGGAATTCGCCGTCAATCGAGATCGGACGGCGTGGTACCGGCCCGGCCGTTGTAACGCCTGGACACCTGATCGGCCTCAAGCCGCGCCATATCGAGAATATAGGCGAGCGCGTCGAGCTCGTTGTTCCTCGCGAGACGCGACAGTTCCTCAGCCAGCGAGGCAATATAATGTGCAACGGCCGGTTTACCGTTCTCCGAGGCCATCCAGTTCCTTGCCTTGCAACTGCCCCGACATCCCAACGTACAACCTTCTATACGTATTAATAGTAGAAGCAATCTTTAGATGCATTTGGTCAGGGCGCGAAATTTTTCTGCGAGGCCTATTTTGGCCCATTTAGCCGCCTTTACGGCCCTACTCTCACCGCTGTTTGCGACGCTAACGATTTGACAGGCGGAATTGCGTTACCCATGTTCCCGGCGGCCAGGAGGCGACAGGACTGACCGTTACGACGCGAAAAAGCCAATAAATCAAAAGGTTATCATGGATCTTGTGATTGTAGAATCGCCCGCCAAGGCAAAAACGATCAATAAGTATCTCGGCCGCGGCTATGAGGTTTTGGCCTCGTATGGGCATGTGCGCGACCTGCCGGCGAAGAATGGCTCGGTGGACCCTGACGCAGATTTCCGCATGATCTGGGAGGTCGATCCCAAGGCCCAGAAGCGCCTCAACGACATCGCCCACGCCGCCAAAGACGCCGACCGGCTTATCCTCGCCACCGACCCCGACCGGGAGGGCGAGGCTATTTCCTGGCACGTGCTTGAAGTGCTCAAGCAGAAGAAAGTGCTGAACGGCCAGCCGATCGATCGCGTGGTGTTTAATGCCATCACCAAGCAGGCGGTGACTGAGGCCATGGCGCATCCGCGCCGGATCGATCAGGCCCTGGTCGATGCTTATCTCGCTCGGCGGGCGCTCGACTATCTCGTCGGCTTCACAATTTCCCCGGTCCTGTGGCGAAAGCTGCCGGGCGCGCGTTCGGCCGGACGGGTGCAATCGGTGGCCCTGCGGCTCGTCTGCGATCGCGAGCTGGAAATCGAAAAGTTCGTCCGGCGCGAATATTGGTCGCTGATTGCGACGCTGGCGACCCCGCGGAGCGAGACCTTCGACGCTCGGCTCGTCGGCGCCGACGGCAAAAAACTTCAGCGCCTCGATATTGGTTCCGGCGCCGAAGCTGAAGCCTTCAAGCAAGCGCTCGAAACCGCGGCCTTCACCGTGGTGTCGGTGGAAGCAAAGCCGGTCAAACGGCACCCGCAGCCGCCGTTCACCACCTCGACTTTGCAGCAGGAGGCAAGTCGCAAGCTCGGCTTTGCGCCGGCGCATACCATGCGGGTTGCGCAGCGTCTGTACGAGGGTATCGAAATCGGCGGCGAAGCCGTTGGCCTGATCACTTATATGCGGACCGACGGCGTTCAGATCGCGGACGAGGCCGTCCGAGCCGTGCGTAGTGTCATCGAGGCGGATTACGGCGCCAAATACGTACCGCACGCGCCGCGCCGTTATGAGACCAAGGCGAAGAACGCCCAGGAAGCGCACGAGGCGGTCCGCCCCACTGAGCTGACCCGCCGGCCGAGCGAGGCCAAAACTTTCCTCGATGCGGATCAGGCCAGACTCTACGAACTGATCTGGCTGCGCACCGTGGCAAGCCAGATGGAATCCGCCGAACTCGAACGCACCACCGTCGACATCACCGCCAAAGTCGCGAGCCGCATCCTCGAGCTGCGTGCGACCGGAACGGTGGTCAAGTTCGATGGCTTCCTCACACTTTATCAGGAAGGGCAGGACGAAGATTCGGACGACGAGGAGGCACGCCGGCTGCCGCCGATGAGCGCCGGCGAAGCACTGACCAAGCGCGCGATCACCGCGAACCAGCATTTCACCGAGCCGCCGCCCCGCTATTCCGAAGCCTCGCTGGTCAAGCGGCTGGAAGAACTTGGTATCGGCCGGCCGTCAACCTACGCGTCGATCCTGCAAGTGCTCAAGGACCGCAAATACGTGCGGCTGGACAAAAAGCGGCTGCATCCCGAGGACCGCGGACGCATCGTCGTCTCCTTCCTCGAAAGCTTCTTTACCAGATACGTCGAGTACGATTTCACCGCCGGTCTCGAAGAACAGCTCGACCTCATTTCCAACAATGAGGTGGCGTGGCGCGACGTGCTGCGCGATTTCTGGCGCGACTTCATCGTCGCAGTCGATGAGATCAAGGATCTGAAAATCTCGCAGGTGATCGATGCGCTCGATGAAATGCTGGGGCCGCACCTGTTCCCGCCGCGCGCCGATGGCGTCGATCCGCGGCAATGCCCAACCTGTACCGGCGGACGGCTGACGCTGAAACTTTCCAAGTTCGGGCCGTTCATCGGCTGCTCGAACTATCCCGAATGCCGGTACACACGCCCGCTCTCGGTACCGGCGGACGGCTCGGCCGACTTCGGCACCAAGAAACTAGGCGAAGATCCCAAGACCGGACTTGAAGTGACGCTGCGCAGCGGACGCTTCGGACCTTATGTGCAGCTCGGCCAGGCGGTTGATGGCGAAAAGCCGAAGCGCGCCGGCCTGCCGAAGGGTACGGCGCTTGAGGAGGTCGACCTGCCGCGCGCGTTGGCGCTACTCTCGCTGCCGCGCGAAGTCGGCCGCCATCCCGAAGACGGCGAGCCGATCCGTGCGGCGATCGGCCGGTTCGGACCTTATGTTCAGCACGGCAAGACCTACGCCAACCTCGAGCCCGGCGATGACGTGTTCCACATCGGCCTCAATCGAGCCGTCACGCTGATTGCGGAAAAGATCGCCAAAGGCCCGCGCCGCCGGTTCGGAGCCGATCCCGGCCGGCCGCTCGGCGATCACCCGACCAGGGGGGGCCAGATCGTCGCCAAGAACGGCCGCTATGGCCCCTATGTCAGCCACGACGGCGTCAACGCCACGCTGCCGGCCGATAAGACGCCGGAAAGTGTCACGCTTGAGGAAGCCGCGGCGCTCATCGACGCCAGAGCCGGGCGCAACGGTCCCGCCCCGCACGCGCGGCCGCGCAAGGCGAAACGTCCTTCGCCCGGCACGGCGCGGCACATCAAAGCGTCCTCCAAACGGCCAACCGCGCGACCCGCGAAGCGGTCGGCAACCGGCAAACCGCCACGGAAATCTACTCAAGCTGCCGAGTAAGCCGCGGCGACGGGCCCGGCCTGTGCTACGGCCAATGAACGGCCCAAGAGCGGCCCAAGAACGGCCTATGAAACGCACCGCCCTCCCCTCACGCGAGGAGCTTCTAACTTTCATTCGCGAGCATGCCGGCAAGGTCGGCACGCGCGAGATTGCCCGCGCGTTTGGCGCCAAGAATGCCGACCGCGCAGCGCTCAAAGAGATGCTGCGCCAACTCGCCGACGATGGACACATCGAGAAGCGGCTTAGGCGGCTGCATCACGCCGGTACGCTGCCGTCGGTGGTGCTTGCCGACATCACCGGCCGCGACAGTGATGGCGAGTTGCTGGCGCGGCCCACGGAATGGGACGAAGAGGCGCACGGCGCGCCGCCTGTCATTCACGTTGCGGTCCCCCGCCGTGCCCGGCCTGGAGAAGTTGCCGGAGTCGGCGACCGGGCGCTGCTGCGCGTCGAGCAAACCGACCAAGAGGAAACGACCGGCCGCGTCATAAAACTCATCGACCGGGCCAAGCACCGGGTGCTCGGCATCTTTCGCGGCCTGCCGAACGGCGGCGGCCGGCTGGTGCCGATCGACAAAAAGCAGCTTGGCCGCGAGATCACCATTCCCAGCGCCAATACCGGCGGTGCGATGGATGGCGATCTCGTCGCCGTAGAAGTTGCGCGCCACGGCAAGTTTGGGCTGCCAGCCGGCGCGGTCGTTGAGCGGCTCGGTTCGCTCAAGAGCGAACGGGCGGTCAGCCTGATCGCCATCCACGCCCACGGCATCCCCCATGTCTTTAGTCGCGCGGTGCTAGCCGAAGCGGAAGGCGCGCGGCCCCCGACCCTCGAAGGGCGCGAAGATTGGCGGAAGCTTCCGTTCGTGACCATTGATCCGGTCGACGCCAAGGACCACGACGATGCCGTCTATGCGGTGCCCGATCCGGACCCGCGCAATAGCGGCGGCCATATCGTCAGCGTCGCCATTGCCGACGTTGCTCATTACGTGCGGCCGGACTCCGCGCTCGATCGCACGGCCATCGAGCGCGGCAACTCGGTCTACTTTCCCGACCGCGTGGTGCCGATGCTGCCCGAGCGCATCTCGAACGACCTGTGCTCGCTGCGGCCCAATGAAGACCGTGCGGCGCTGGCCGTGCGCATGGTGATTGGCGCCGACGGCCGCAAGCACTCCCACACCTTCCACCGCGTCTTGATCCGCTCGGCGGCACGGCTGCATTACGAGCAGGCGCAGCTTGCGGTATCCGGCCAACCGGATGAAGTCACCGAGCCGATCGCCCAGGGAATCATCGAGCCGCTTTATGCCGCGTATCGGGCGGTGCGCCATGCCCGCGACGAGCGCGGTCCGCTCGACCTGGAGCTTCCCGAGCGCAAGATCCTGCTCAAATCCGACGGCACTGTGGATCGTGTGATCATGCCGCAGCGGCTCGAATCCCACCGGCTTATTGAGGAATTCATGATCCTCGCCAACGTCGCTGCAGCCGAAAGCTGCGAGCGCGTACGCGTGCCGCTGATCTACCGCGTGCACGATGAGCCGACGCCGGAAAAGCTCAACGCGCTTCGGGAATTTCTGATGACGCTCGATATTTCGCTGCCGAAAGGCGGCGCGCTGCGGCCGGACGCGTTCAATCGCATCCTGCAGCGGGTCAAAGGCCGCGATATGGAGCGGCTGGTCAACGAAGTGGTGCTGCGCAGCCAAGCGCAAGCCGAATATTCGGCCGAGAACTATGGCCATTTCGGCCTCAATCTTCGCCGCTACGCCCACTTCACCTCACCGATCCGCCGCTACGCCGACCTCATTGTGCATCGCGCGCTGATCCGGGCGGTTAAACTCGGCGCTGACGGCCTCTCGGACGGCACGGACACCCGCGCGCTATCCGAAATCGCGGCCAACATTTCGGCGACCGAGCGCCGCGCCATGAAGGCCGAGCGCGAGACCGCCGACCGGCTAATCGCACATTTTCTGGTCGATCGCGTCGGCGCGACCTTCGATGGCCACATCTCCGGAGTGACCCGCGCCGGCCTGTTCGTCGAACTCGACGAGACCGGCGCCGACGGTTTGATCCCGGCGCGCCACGTCGGCGAAGAATATTTCCGTTTCGACGAAGCTGGCCGCGCCTTCGTCGGCAACTCGGCGACGTACCGGCTCGGCGACCCGGTCACGGTTGAACTGGTCGAGGCGGCCCCGGTCGCCGGCGCGCTACGCTTCAAACTTGCACACGCGGCTCGCTCCCCCGCCGAACGGACTGGACACCGGCCGCAGCACCAGCGAAAAGTCGGCCGGCAAAAAGAGCGACGCGGGTATCGCGGCAGACATTCATAAGTGACGATTTGCATAAGTGACGATTTGCATGAGTGACGATTTGCATGAGTGACGACAACGCAAACACGACAGCGGCAGACAAAGTTGGCGATCGCACCGACCGGTTGACCCGCGCAGCGCGCGATCGGTCCTTTGCCAATCAGCGGCCGCGGGATTCGGCAACGCTCATTCTCATCGACCGCTCGGAGAGCGTTCCTAAAGTGCTGCTTGGCCGCCGGCACGAGCGTCACAAATTCCTGCCCGGCAAATTCGTCTTTCCCGGCGGGCGCGTGGAGAAGACCGACCGGCTGATGACGATTGCGGCGCCGTTGCACGCGCGCGACACCGAGCGGCTGATGCAGCAGGTGCGGCGGCCGAGCTCTGCAAAAGCCGCGGGCTTCGCGCTCGCCGCAATCCGCGAGACCTATGAAGAGACCGGCATGATGCTGGGCACGCGAACGGCCGGCGGCATCAGCGCGCCGGTCGGCGTCTGGCAGGCGTTCGCGCAAGCCGGCGTCGTCCCGGATTTGGGCGCCGTGCATTTCATCGGCAGGGCCATCACCCCGCCCGGCCGGCCGCGGCGTTTCGACAGCCGGTTTTTCGCCGCGGATATCTCGGCGGTCGCGCATCGCGCCGACGGATTTTTCGGACCTGACGCAGAACTCGTCGAACTCGTCTGGCTGCCGATCACCGAGGTGCGCCGCCTCGACATCCCCACGATCACGGCGGTGACGCTGGAAGAGCTGCAGGAACGGATCGCGACCGGCATGAGCCACGACCATCCGGTGCCGTTCTACCGCATGCGGAACAATCGCTTCACGCGCCAAGACCTTTAGTCGAGACCTTTGCCCAAGACCTTTAACTTTATCGCTTCCTTGACAATCGAGGGCCGGCAACTAGGTTGACGGCCAACAAGCAATCGGACTTCGGGATCCTGCCATGGCCAAGAATACAACGATCAAAGTAAAACTCGTGTCGAGCGCCGACACCGGCTTCTATTACGTGACGCGAAAGAACTCGCGGACGATGACCGACAAGCTCGTAAAGAAGAAATACGACCCGGTCGCCAAAAAGCACGTCGAGTTTCGCGAAAGCAAAATCAAGTAAAGCTCAGCGGCACTTATTGCCCGTATTGCCCGGCCACTCGCCGGGCATTCGCATTCTATGGACGCCGCGACAGACAAATAATAGGTACTGAGCAAGCGCGCCGGCACAAGGTGGCCGGCCGGGTGCGGTGTCATGAGGAGGCCACTCGCACCGCCCCCGTGCCGGCCGAACCCCACGGACCCAGGAGATGCGGCGGACCTGAGCACTCCGTAGGG
>JBAUGC010000826.1:0-1833 GCA_049679485.1 Xanthobacteraceae bacterium | reverse complement strand
CCGCACCAGCTCGTGAATTTTTCCCTCAAGCTCGGCTTCGGGCGATCTCTCCCCGCCGGCGGAGCCGCGCTGCCTGACCATGCTCATGACGCCATCCCCCTTTATTTTTCGTGCGCCCGTTGCCAGGCGGCGATCCGACGCCGAATAACCCCAACGCAGTGTGGATGACAATGTGACGGCTTCGGGGCTGGCTGATGGCGCACTTGCGCCTGCTGGGGATTACTGCGCCGTGCTATCATTCAGAACATGACCGACGCACGCGTTCGCATCGAACCGCAGGACATCCCTCCCGAACTCGACCGCTGGAACTGGGGCGCGTTCCTGCTCAACTGGATCTGGGGCGTCGGCAACAACACCTACATCGCGCTGCTGATGTTCGTTCCGTTGGTCGGTTTCGTCATGCCATTCGTGCTCGGCGCCAAGGGCAGCCGCTGGGCCTGGCGCAACGGTCGCTGGGACAGCGTCGAACATTTCAAGCGCGTCCAGCGCCTATGGGCGATCTGGGGCACGGTCATCCTGATCGGCTTTTTGCTGCTGTTCGGCGGAGTATTCGGTGGCATTTTCTACGGTTTCAAACATTCGGCCGCCTACGAGCTCGGCGCCGAGAAACTGCGGGCGAGTTTTGTGGCCGCGAACGTTCTCGGCACCCCGATCACCACCGGCTTTCCGTTCGGCAACATCAACGTCAACGGTGTGTCCGGCAACGCTGTGCTGAATTTTTCCGCGACCGGCCCGAAAGGCACCGGCCGGGTGTTTCTGGAGGCGATCAAAAGGGACGGCGTGTGGTCGATCAGAAGAATGATGCTCAAGCCCGATGGGAGCAATCACGGGATTGATATCGTCGGCGGTGCGGGCGGTGGAACGGTTTGACGAAGAGCGGTGCGGCCGGTCCCGTTGGCTCGGCCAATCCTGCCTTTGTTCGTTCCGATCAAAATGTCAAACAGCGGCACGCGTCCGATCGTTCTCGCGGCGCGGCTGCGTCCGAGGTCTGCGATCACGACGAAGCGCACGACGGAAGAAAGGGATGCGAAGCGCCGAAAGACGCATGCCATCTATTCCGCACCGTTCCTCCCGTGGGGAGGGGGTGTGGAAGCGATCCATCGCAGACAAGCTTGCGCAGTCTGCGCAACTTATCTGCTTGCGGGGACCGCTCGCCTTCCGGCGCTCCGCTGCGGCGCTTACCCCGGCGAGCGAACGCCAGGACTCAGTCCAGGCCGCGCTTCACGCGAAACACGATGCGAAGGCGTTACCTCCGCTTAGAATCGCGCTTAAGTGAGGCACCTCGCACCCCGGTCGTTGTGCCGGAGGGGCATAGCAGTTGCATTGGCGCAAACTGCGTACACTTGTTTGCGATGCCCGGACCGCCCGGGAGCGGGGTTACAAGCCCCGCCCGCAGGAACCGCACTCGCTCCATCAACTGGCTGTCACCGGTCGACGTCCCTGACGTGAGCGAGACGGCGCGGTTATGGTCATCGCGGCGGCAAAGTCAAAGGGGTTGTATTTGTGCCAACAAATCAAGACCTTTCGCGCCCCGCGGTTTTCGTCAATGAGCGCGCACCGCGCTTGATTCTTTGCCGGCACCGCTTTCGTCATTGCCGGACTTGATCCGGCAATCCATACGATCGTCGCGTCACCATGGACCATCCGACGCGCGACAGCGCGAAGAATGGTGGAAGGGGCTTTTTCAGCCACCTCATCCTGAGGCGGCCGCGACAGCGGCCCTCGAAGGATGCCGCTCCGGTCTTGCGTCTGGCACCCTTCGAGGCTCGCGGAGTTTATCATCGGGCCGGCCACTTCGGGCCGGACCCGTTGGCTCGCACCTCAGGGTGAGGA
>JBAUGC010000825.1:0-2500 GCA_049679485.1 Xanthobacteraceae bacterium | reverse complement strand
CACTAATCGCGCGCAGTGGACGATCTGCGGGGAGGAGACTTCGTCGGCCGTCAGCACATTGTCACGAATGAGCTGCGGGACCGTCAGATGCATGCCGTGATGCCGTGCCACGATGACGAGGCAACCGAGGCCGGTCGGCTCCTTAGAGGTCGGCGGCGGTGACGCGACCGCCCGCAAGGCCGGGGTTATTTCAGTCGGGGCGTGCATCTGCCTGCGGTCCCTTCAAACACTGTCGATCCCGCGAAACACTGTCGATCCCGCGCCATCATCGCTGTCAAAGCGAAACAACCGAATATAGCCAAAGAGGCTCCGCAAGCGCGCCCCCCTGTTTAAGGGGGTAAGCCGTGCGGCTCCGGCCGCGAGGCTCCCGGCCATGCGCGCAGCCTCCCTATATTCCGGCCGCACCTGGCACCAGCGCCACATTCAGCACCACTGACACTCTATCACACCCGAAGATGCAAAGTTTGTGTCATTGAACACGTTGTTTGATATTTCTTGGCATCCTGCGGTGTTGCAGGGTATTTCGAGTTGCCGGTTTGGGCAATAGCAATTTGGCTTTTGCGGCGGGCGCTTTGGCAACTCAAATGAGCACTAACTTGCTGAAACACAAGGCAAAGCTTGACCATTAACCACTAAAGCTTGGTGCCAGACATTCGGCATAAGCGGTGAAAATGCGACGCGTCATATCTATCGCTCAGCGCAAAGGCGGCGTCGGTAAGACGACGTTGGCGGTCTGCGTCGCGGGCGAGCTCAAGGCGCGCGGCTATGACGTGGCGCTGCTCGACAGCGATCCCCAAGGTTCCGCCGGCCGTTGGGCCGAGCTCGGAAACCTCGGTTTTCCAGTTTCCGAATTAGTACTCGGCGAACAATCGGTCGTGACCTGGGCGAAGGAAGTGCAGCGGGTGAAGGCCGATTGTGTCGTTATTGATACCGCTCCTAACGATCGCTCGCTTGGCGCCGCCTGTGCAATTTCCGATCTGGTGCTGGTGCCATGTACTCCCTCGGGCTTGGACCTTGAGGCAACCGTGCGCACACTCGAGATCGTCGACGCGCTACGCGTTCGTCCGGATGGTGTTCCACGGCTGATCTTGGTTCCGAACCGCGTCGACCGGCGCACGCTTGAAGGCCGGCAACTCGTCGATGAACTGACCGCCTTCGGCGAACACGTGAGCTTACCGATTGGCTATCGGACGGCCTTCATTCGCGCTTTCTCGAGTGGCTTTGCCGTCTCCGCGTGGGCGGGAGAGCCGGCCTACGGCGAAATCGGTTCCCTAACCGATTTGGTTGAGAGATTCCTTACCTCCGCGCCTGCCGAGGCGCGATGAGACAAGTAGCCGAGCGCTCCAAAACCATTTGTCAACGCGCCGATGCAGCTCGACCGCACACGAACACAATTACAAGATTCCAGAGAACGGAAGAGAGACCGCGCGACGCAATGTCTGGTCGGCATTGAGGTATTCTCGGCAACGGTCGCTGACGCACCGGCACCGACGAAAAACTTTCCTCGCGTCTGGCGACGAGGTGCAAAGCTTTGGACGCACCTCGTGTGCAGCAATCACAGCGTTAGAAGCCGACGTTGTGTTGCTAGGCCGAGATATTATGCGGCGGTCGCCAATTCTACGTCTTCCGCTTGGACCGATCGCGACAATGGAGCGCCGTCCAGCGAGCGGCGCACTTCGATGGCGTCGAGAGCGACATCAATTGTTTGCTTCAGCGAGAGCGCGAACGCGTGGCGGCCGCTGCCGATTCCGGCATGCGACAAGTCTTGGCGATATTGGTTGGCGAGAACCCGCCCAACGAGCCGGTTGCCGGCAAAGATGTCCAAGCACACCGGCGCTTCGGGATATTCCGCGTTCTGCGCCCAGCCTTCGATAATATGTGGCGTGACCCGATCGACAAATCCGCGCAGATGGCCGGTCCGCGTCGTCTGATCGCTCGGCACCAATCCGGCGCGCAGCGCGATGCGTTGCCGTATCGTCTCTAGTTCGTAGCCGTCCTCGTGCCGCGGTGCGCAATATTGCGCGAGCGCCGGCGCCGCCTCCAGATAGAGCGCGCGATACTCACGAGCGTTGTGGAACATGCCTCGGCTGTCGTCATCGATGAAGCTTTCTGACAACGCCCCTTCGGCGATGATCACGTCGTGGCTGTCCAGTTCGATATGAAAATATTCAACCTTCTCGACCCGTTCGGTCTGCACAATCGACACGCCGTTGACGAGGTCCTTTGCCTCGATCAGCACACCTTTGAGATACATGGCGTGATGCGGCGAAATCCACAGGTCGCGCCGCGGCACGTTCTCGTCCAAGGCTCCGGCCTTTATGCAGATCGGTAGAATGTCCTTGCGGCCGATGACGAAGCGGCCGCCGTAGCTGCGCCGCCCGATCCATTTGATCGGCCGCAACGCGCCCGACTTGGTCATCACCTTGTCGCCGATCTTGAGGTTCTCGACCGGTGTCTGTCCGCTCCCAGTTCCGGTCAGTGTGCCGCGGCAATAGCAGGG
>JBAUGC010000824.1:0-5274 GCA_049679485.1 Xanthobacteraceae bacterium | reverse complement strand
CCTACATCCAGCAGATGGCCGAAGCCGCTTTACGGGCTGCTGCACAAGCGCAAGAAAAAGGTCCCCATAAGCCGGGTTCCTAGCTAGGATCGGCCTCATCCAAGCCATAACCGCTGCTCCGGGCGCGCCAGCCCCTTTCGGAGCAGCAATAGCCCTAGATGTTGCGGTCTGTGATGTCAACGATATAATTCCCTCATAGAGAGTACTACAACATAGTCTAGTCCTCGGTGTGGCCGATGCGGTTTGCGGGCGAGGAGTTGAAGTTTATGTATGATGTGAAGGTGCAACCGAGGTTCACTGTGAAGTCATCCGTTACCCGCCCGTTACCCGCCTCGATCGATGCCACTGTCGCGCTGCTCGCCGAAGCCGAGTATCTCGCCGACCGCTCGCTTGGCACCGTGCTTTATCTGGCGCTGAAGATGGGCCGGCCGATTTTCCTCGAAGGCGAGGCCGGCGTCGGCAAGACCGAGATCGCCAAGGTCCTCTCTGCGACGCTCGGCCGGCGCCTGATCCGCCTGCAATGCTACGAAGGTCTCGACGTCGCCGCCGCCGTCTACGAGTGGAACTACGCCGCCCAGATGATCGCGATCCGGGTTGCCGAGGCGGAGGGCGAGCACGACCGTGCCCGGCTCGAGCACGACATTTTCTCCGAGCGTTTTTTGATCAAGCGTCCGCTCCTGCAGGCGCTGGAGCCAGACACCGCCGGCGCTCCGGTGTTGCTGATCGACGAGATCGATCGAACCGACGAAGCTTTCGAGGCGTTTTTGCTGGAAGTGTTGAGCGACTTTCAGGTCACGATCCCGGAAATGGGCACCGTCAAAGCCGCGCACCCACCAGTCGTGGTCATCACCTCGAACCGCACCCGCGAAGTGCACGACGCGCTCAAGCGCCGCTGCCTCTACCATTGGGTTGGCTATCCGAGCGCTGAGCGCGAATTGGCGATCGTGCGCGCCAAGGTGCCGGGCGTCGGCAACAAGCTTTCCGAGCAGGTGGTCGCGTTCGTGCAGGCGCTGCGCAAGCAAGATTTGTTCAAATCGCCGGGCGTCGCCGAGACGCTCGATTGGGCGACCGCGCTGTCCGAACTTGACGTCGTTGCGCTCGATCCGGCGACGGTTTCCGATACCCTCGGCGTGCTGCTGAAATATCAGGACGACATCGCACGGCTCGAAGGCAGCAAGGTCAAGGAATTGCTTGACGAGATGAAGTCGGACCTGCGCGCGGCGGAGTGATCCCGGCAATGGAAGAGAAATCCGGGCGGCTCGCTGAAAACATCGTCTACTTCGCCCGCGCGCTGCGCGCTGCCGGCATTCCGGTCGGTCCTGGCGCGGTGCTCGATGCGCTGGAGGCGGTGCAAGCCGCGGGCGTCGGCACCCGGCAGGATTTTTACTGGACCCTGCACGCGGTATTCGTGAAGCGGCACGAACATACGGTCCTGTTCGATCAGGCGTTCCGCATTTTCTTCCGCCGCCGCGGCTATATCGATCAGCTGATGGCAATGATGCTGCAGCCGGCGCCGGGCGCGCCACGGCCGCCGGAAGCCGGCGCGACGCGCATCCAGGAGGCGCTGTTCTCCGGCCTTGATGACAAGCTCAAACACGAGCGCGAGATCGAGCTCGACACCCGCATGACCGTCTCCGAGCGCGAGGTGTTGCAACGCAAGGATTTCGCGCAGATGTCGAACGCCGAAATCGCCGCCGCCAAGGAAGCGATGCAGCGGCTCGTTCTGCCGATGGCCGAAGTGCGCACGCGACGCCTTGCGCCGCACCCGCGCGGGCATCTGATCGATATCCGCCGCACCTTGCGTTCAAGCCTCAAGGGCGGCGGCGATTTCATCGATCTGCGCTTCGTCGGTCCAAAAGTGAAGCCGCCGCCGATCGTGGCTTTGCTCGACATATCCGGCTCCATGACGCAGTACAGCCGGATTTTTCTGCATTTCCTGCATGCGCTGACGGAAAAACGGCGGCGCGTCAGCACGTTCCTGTTCGGCACGCGGCTGACCAATATCACCCGAGCATTGCGCCAGCGCGATCCTGACGATGCGCTGGCCGCCTGTTCGGCGAGCGTGCCTGACTGGTCGGGTGGAACGCGGATCGCGTCCTCGCTGCACGCCTTCAACAAGCAATGGGCGCGGCGGGTGCTCACGCAGGGCGCCATCGTGCTCCTGATCACCGACGGCCTTGAGCGCGACGCCGATGACTCGCTCGCCTTCGAGATCGACCGCCTGCATCGCTCGTGCCGGCGGCTGATCTGGCTCAATCCGCTGTTGCGCTTTGAAGGCTTCGAGGCGCGCGCCCGCGGCATCAAGACCATGCTACCGCATGTCGACGAATTCCGGCCGATTCATAGTCTCGACTCGATCACCGAGCTGGTGGCTGCGTTGCAGCCCCGGCGCGGTGCGTCTGGCGACCCGAAAGCCTGGATGCAAAAGGTGGCCTAAGCGCCTATATTCAAAGCAATATAGCGAAGCACGGAGTTCAGCCATGCTCTCAACCGACAACGATATTCTCAAGGCTGCCGAGGACTGGCGCAAAAAGGGTCGCTTGGTGGCGCTGGCGACGGTAGTCGAAACTTGGGGCTCGGCGCCCCGGCCGGTCGGGTCCAATCTCGTCATCGACGAGGAGGGGAATTTCCTCGGCTCGGTCTCCGGCGGCTGCGTCGAAGGTGCCGTCGTCACCGAGGCGCTCGACGTGATCGAAAGCGGCAAGCCGAAAATGCTCGAATTTGGCGTTGCGGACGAAACCGCCTGGAAGGTCGGACTCTCCTGCGGCGGTACCATCCGGGTTTTTGTCGAGAAAGTGGACTAGCGATAGGGCGAGGATCGCGCGTAAACGAAGGAAATACTCGCCCGCTATTCGCTACTCGCGACCCGTCATTCGCGGTATAATTTTGCATGCAACTCGATCTCCTCGCCGATCTCAACGCCGAGCGCGCCGCGCGCCGCGCGGCGATCGTCGTCACCGATACCGCCACCGGCCAACAGCGGCTGGTGAAGGCCGCCGATATTGGCAACGATCCGCTCAAAGCGCAGCTTGCCGAGCGCCTGCGCAGCGGACGGAGCGGCATGGAGGAGACCCCGCAGGGACGCGTGTTCTTTACGGTGTACGTGCCGGCGCCGCAGCTCGTCATCACCGGCGCCGTGCACATCAGCCAGGCGCTCGCGCCCATCGCAAAGCTGCTGGGCTATGACGTCACCATCGTCGATCCGCGCACCGCATTTGCGTCGCCCGAGCGTTTTCCGGACGTCAAAGTCATCGCCGAATGGCCGGATCAGGCGCTGCCCCCGCTCGGCATCGACCGTTACACCGCGTTTGTCGCGCTCACCCACGATCCGAAGATCGACGATCCCGCGCTGCTGCACGCGCTGTCCCGCGACTGTTTCTATATCGGCGCCCTTGGCTCGCGGAAGACACACGCGCGGCGGGTCGACCGCCTCAAGCAGCAGGGCATCAGCGATGCCGATATTGCCCGCATCCATGCGCCGATCGGTCTCGACATCGGCGCGGTTTCTCCGGCGGAGATCGCGGTCTCCATCATCGCGCAGGTCACCGAGCGGCTGCGCGCGGAACCGGAAGTGGAGCCCCTCCCTTACCCTCCCCCGCTTGCTGGGGAGGGTAGGGTAGGGGTCAAAGCCGCGTCATGAAATTCGGAGCGGTCGCGCCCAACGAGGCGATCGGTGCCACTGCGGTGCACACGATCCGCAAGGGCGCGCTGGTACTCAAAAAAGGCACGCTGATCGGTCCCATCGAGGCCGCCGCGCTCCAAGCCGCCGGTATCAAGGACATCGTAGTCGCGCGGCTCGAGCCGGGTGACGTGTCCGAGGATGTGGCAGCGGCCGGGATCGCCGAGGCAATTGCAGGCGAGGGCGTGCACGTCGATCGTGCCTTTACCGGCCGCGCCAATCTGTTCGCGCGGGCGGCCGGGGTACTTGTCGTCGACAAGAATGCCGTCGATGGCATCAATCGCGTCGACGAAGCAATCACGGTGGCGACATTGTCGGCCTATAAGCCGGTCGTAGCCGGCGAGATGATCGCGACGGTGAAGATTATTCCGTTTGCGGTTGCCGCGTCGGCGCGGGATTTGGCGCTGGCCGCGGCGCAGCGGCCGCTCATCGGCGTTGCGCCATATCGCATCCGCAAAGTCGGAATCGTGTCTACGCTTCTGCCCGGGCTATCGCCGAAGGTGATCGACAAGACGTTGAAAATCACTGCCGAACGGCTTGTGCCCGCCAATGCCTCGATCGTCGCCGAACGGCGCGTGCCGCACGAGCAGGCCGCACTGGCCCGCGCGCTCGGCGAAGTACTCCGTGAGGGCGCCGAGCTTGTCATCGTGTTCGGCGCCTCTGCGATCGCCGATCGGCGCGACGTCATCCCGGCGGCGCTGGAGGCGATCGGCGGCCGCATCGAACATTTCGGCATGCCGGTCGATCCCGGAAATCTGTTGCTGATCGGCTCGGCGACCGGACACCCGGTACTCGGCGCACCGGGTTGCGCGCGCAGTCCGAAGGAGAACGGTTTTGACTGGGTGCTGATGCGGTTACTCGCCGGTCTGAAAGTGCCACGCGAGGATATTACCGGCATGGGAGTCGGTGGCCTGCTGATGGAAATCGTCACCCGTCCGCAGCCGCGCGACGAGCCGATACATCCCGCCAGCAACATCGCGGCGCTGGTGCTGGCCGCGGGCCGCTCGAGCCGCATGGGCGGACCGAACAAGCTCCTGGCCGAAATCGGCAGCCGGCCGCTCGTGCGCATCGCCGTCGAGGAAGCGCTCGCGTCGCAGGCACGGCCGGTTATTGTCGTCACCGGCCACCAGCGCGAGCGCGTCGAGGCGGCGCTGGCCGGCCTGCCGGTCGATTTCGTCCACAATCCGAAGTTCGCCGATGGTCTCGGCACTTCGCTGCGCGCCGGGATCGCGGCGCTGCCGGCGCAGGCCGACGCCGTCATCGTCTGTCTCGGCGACATGCCGCAAGTCGATGCCACGATGATCGATCGACTGATCGGCGCGCTCGATCCCGACAAGGGAGCGCTGATCGCGATTCCCACCATCGACGGTCAGCGCGGCAACCCGGTGGTCTGGTCGCGGCGCTTTTTCGCCGATCTCATGAACGTCGAGGGCGACGTCGGCGCCCGCCACCTGATCAGCCGCTATAGTGAAGCGGTGGTCGAGGTGCCACTGATCGGCAGTGCGGCGCTGACCGACGTCGATACGCCGGAAGCGCTTGAAGCCGTCAGGGCTGAGTTGGAAGGTACCTAGGTCAGCGTTTCCATGGTTCGAATA
>JBAUGC010000823.1:0-3368 GCA_049679485.1 Xanthobacteraceae bacterium | reverse complement strand
CGGCACACCGGGTCCGCATCCATACCTTGTCGGCATCAGCGAAGGACGCGCCGTCCTCGATTCCGTGCGCGCGGCACGCGAGCTGCCCGGCGCCGGCGGCGGACGGCGCTTCGCGGTGTGGGGGCATTCGCAGGGCGGCCAAGCTTCGCTCTATACCGGGATTTTGGCGAAGACCTACGCGCCGGAATTAAACCTCGTCGGCGTCGCAGCGGCAGCGCCGGCGACTGAACTTGCGACGCTGATGGCCGACGACCTGAACACCAATGGCGGCAGAAATCTTGCCGCCATGACGTTGTGGTCGTGGGCGCGCGTGTTCAATGCGCCGATGGAGCGTGTCGTCCAAGCGCCAGCCATACCGGTCGTGAACCGCCTGGCGGAGGAATGTCTCGAATCGATTTACGATTTCGTTGTCCGGCAACGAACCGCACGCGGACTGGAGCAAGCCTTTCTATCTGTGCCAAACCCCGTAGCGCTCGAGCCGTGGCGGACCCTGGCTGCAAGCAATACGCCCGGAGTTTTACCGGGTGCGCTACCTGTGTTCCTGTCACAGGGAGCCGATGACAAACTTGTCCTGCCGGGTGTGACAAAGAATTATGCGCGACTGCTGTGCCGCGGCGGGAGCAAAGTGCGGATGGCTGTGCTGCCGGGGGTCAATCACGGCGTCATTGCCCGCGATAGCGCAGGCATGGCGGTCGACTGGATGGCTGGCCGGTTTGCGGGCGCAGACCTCCCCAATGATTGTGGCGGGAATTGATTCCCGCCCATCCGTGGATTTTCTGCAATCGCGCACTACCTAACCTGCTATCCGGTTCGCTGGAAGGTTTGGGGCCCCGTATCAATTCATGGCCGAAGAGCGCGTCAACCGTAAGCTTGCGGCCATTCTTGCAGCCGACGTAGTCGGTTATTCGCGGCTGATGGGTGCCGACGAGGCTGGCACGCTCAATGCGTTGAAGCGGCATCGCGAATCCGTCTTCGACCCGGCCGTCACCGCCCATCACGGGCGCATCGTGAAACTGATCGGCGATGGCACAATCGTCGAGTTTCCGAGCGTGGTCGATGCGGTTAATTGTGCCCTTTCGATCCAGCGATCCGCCGCTCTGCCGCCGGACCAGAACGGCGCCCCGTCGATCATTGTGTTGCGTATTGGCATCAATCTCGGCGATGTCATCATCGAAGCCGACGACATTTACGGCGACGGCGTCAACATCGCGGCGCGCCTGGAGCCGCTCGCCGAACCGGGCGGAATTTGCATCTCCTCGATTGTCAACGAGAGCATCGGCAACCGGGTCGAAGTGCACTTCCAGGACGGCGGCGAGATCGGCGTCAAGAATATCGAACGCCCTATCAGAGTCTTTCGGTGGCATCCGGGCGTGAGTGCGCAGCCTGAGCCGGCCGCAGCAGCGACCCTGCAACCGGCAGCTCACCCGGAGCCAAAGGCCGCGACCGCATCGATCGCCATTCTGCCGTTCACCAACATGTCGGGCGACCCCGAGCAGGAATATTTCTCCGACGGGATCAGCGAAGACATTATTACCGACCTGTCGAAGATTGCCGGCCTGACGGTCATCGCGCGCAATTCGAGCTTCACCTATAAGGGACGCTCGGTCGACGTCCGCACCATCGGCCGCGAGCTTGGCGTTGGGTCGGTGCTCGAAGGTTCGATCCGCCGCGCCGGCCAGCGGGTGCGGATCACCGCGCAGCTCATTGACGCTGGCAACGGCGGGCATCTCTGGGCCGACCGCTACGACCGCGATTTGACCGATATTTTTGAAGTCCAGGATGACGTCACCCACCGCATCGTCGACGCGCTCAAGATCACGCTGAGCCCGACCGAGAAGGCGCAGCGGAGTGAGGCAAAAGCATCCGATCTGGAAGCCTATGAATTGTCGCTGCGCGCCCGCGAAGTGCTGCTCGGGCCGACCAAAAATCGCGAAGCCTTCGACCGGGCCAGGAAGCTGTTCCTTCAGGCCCTCGAACTCGATCCCAACTTTGCCAAGGCCTATGCGGGCCTCGGCTTCGCCTACATGTTCGACTACCAGAACCGATGGAGCGACAATCCCGATGCCTCGCTCGGGCTTGCCAAGGAGTATGCCGAGCGCGCCATCGTGAAGGACCCGAAGGAGGCGTTGGCGCATGCCGTCGCCGCTGTGGCCGCGACCTTTAGTCGGGATATCGACCGGGCGCAGTCGGAGATCGACATCGCACTGTCGCTCAACCCGAACATGGCGATGGCCTACAACATTCAGGGCGGCATTCGCATTTATTTGGGACGACCGGAAGAAGCCATTCCATTGATCGAACGCGCCATGCGGCTTGATCCCGCCACCAACCAGCAATTCCTTCACTTCCTCGGCATGGCCAACCTCCTCGCCGGGAAGTATGAGACCGCCGCAGCCGCGCTCCGGGAGCGCATTCGCCTCGTACCCAACACGGATTTCTCCCGTTCCCTGCTCGCCTCCGCGCTCGGATATCTCGGCCAGATGGAGGAAGCCCGCCGCGTTTGGCAGGAACTGAAAGAAATCAACCCGAAATATTCGTTCCAGGAGCACCTGGGCCGCCTGCCGTTCAGAAATGAAGAAGAAGCTCAGCGCATCACCGAGGGACTCAAGAAGGCGGGCGTGCTCGACTAGAGCCTGCCTGAAGATTTGATGGAGCGGCGCGCCCTTCAAATAGTGACCGCCTTTCTTGGGCTGGTCCCTGTCGCCACCGGACTGATCGAAATGTCGGGGATCAGCGATCCGATTTACGCGTCGCTGGGACTGCCGGCGAATCCGTTGCTCGACAGTAATTTGCGTTTCTTTGCCGGGGTGTGGCTCGGGTTGGGCCTCGCGATCTTTTGGCTGATCCCGAAAATCGAACAGCATACGCTGCTGTTTCGAGCGATCTGGGGAATGATCTTCATTGGCGGCATCGGCCGGATCGTCTCCATGTTGTTTGTCGGACTGCCGCCGGCGCCGTTTATTGGCTTTACCATTCTGGAGATCGTCGGCGCGCCGATCTTCGTTATCTGGCAAAGGCGCATAGCCAGAATGCACTGATTGACGCACCCCACGGCGGCGCCTCAACGGACGAAATTTGTCGGCGGATAGCCCCGCAGGCGCCGCTCCAGATGCGTCGCCGGCGGCAGCCGCCGCGGGCCGCCGCGCATCACCGCTTCGTAAGCACGCTGCTGCACTTCCGGCGGCATCAGCGGCCAACTGCGTTTCACACACGGAGCACCCTCGCCGGCGCATTGTTTGTGCCGCCGGCAGAAGCCGCGTCCGCACACGCGCCACAGCGGCAGCGATTCCGCATAGAGGCGCTTGATCACGGCGAACGCGGCTTCCCGTAGCGCTCTTTCCTCGTCCGGTGTCCGGCGCTTCCAGAAC
>JBAUGC010000822.1:0-2751 GCA_049679485.1 Xanthobacteraceae bacterium | reverse complement strand
ACGCTCTTGTCAATCGATTGGCGCCGCGCGCGTTTCCTAGGCGATCGTGAGCTCTCAGTCGTTCGCTCTCCTGGTTGCACGTCCTGCGGGGTTCCCTCCGGGGCCGCGAGGTCCTTCAGTCGTGCTTCAAAGCCTTCTTCGACTAGTAAAGCATCAGCCGCTGTCAGTTTGTTCTTCTCGCTCAGGGATCGGTGCGCCCAGAGTGCGGCGTCATCAGCCGAGGCGAGATTACCGACACCAGCGATCAGCCGTTCACGTAATGCCACGGAGGCTTCAGCCCCAAGGATTTGCTTGGCCGTTTTAGCCTTGGCATCTCGATGAGCTGCTGCCCCCTGGGTTAGCTTAGGATGACCGCCATTCAGAGAGCCGGCGCCGTTTGCCTTCCCAGGCCCCCGTCCCTCACCCGCAACCGCACCTGTTGGAGTAATAAGATCCGGGGCATCGAGATCATCCTCGCCGGCAATACCGACGAGGGTAAAGAGCGCGTAGCGGCGCGCGTAAGTCAGCGCAGCTCCCATCCGATGCGGAGTGGCAGTCTCAGCAATGGGGCAGACCGGCCAGTCGGAGGCAATCCATTCCCCCGAAGCGTGCGCCAGCAGGGTGGTGAGATTTACGGTGCCCGCAGCCTGATCGATAGACGTCGTCTGCACGGTAGCGATCTCGTGCTGACCCAGGACTTTGCGCACGATGTCGAGCCCGCTTGACAGCGACGCGTACCGAAACACTCTTTCAGCTTCGCCCGGGCCATTCGACCGGATGGTTCCGACCAGCGATTTCTCCGGGTTGGTGAGTTCACCTTGGGCCTTGGCGAGAGCGGCCGCCAAGCTTCCGATCGAACCACTAGACCGTTGCATGTCCGCCCTCCGCTTCGAGGAGGTCAAAACTGACCGCCCCTGATTTGGAGCGCTTGGCCCGCACACCATGGCCAACGGCCTGCTGGGCATCTTCCGGCATCAGGCTCTTAAGCTCTGCCTTGGACTGTTCGTGTTCGAGGTGCGCTGACCGCGTCCTCGAGAAAACCGCGGCGAATTCTGCCCAGGCATTCGAGGCGCTCATATCAACAATTCGCACCGCTTCGATGCGCGGCTTCGGCGGCTCGACCCCGAACAGGGCCGGGGGCTCGCCGTTCTCCACACAGTGCCAGAACTTCCGTTCAGCGGTAACGATCAGATGCTGGTATAGCGGGTCGGCATGGGTCGTGATCTCTACCCATTTGCCGCCGCCAGTGATCACCGAGAGCACCGCCTGACGTGCCGCCACCACCCACATATTATGCTGCAGTTGCGGGGCGTACTTCTCGGCCGCAGCCTCTTCGGAAAAGTACCAAGGCAGCATGAACTTGGCTTCGAACACCGCCCCGCTCGCCTTTATCCGCCCATCAAGGGTAGCCGCCATCCAGCGCAGACCCGGATGTCGGATGTGTTTTTGGACGTCGGTGACGACCTGACCGGTGTTAGCCTCGTACCAACGTCGATTAAGTTCTTCGGTGACCGCCCCGAGTTGGACAATAAGGTTGCCGGACAGGTCGTCAGGCTCGACCTCGCCGCGCTTTTCCCTCCATAGCCGGATGAGGGCGGCTTCATCATCGCCCATGATGATCCGGGCATCCGAGCCGCCGATAAAGTACCGGCGATCTAATTCTTCAGCATGGACTTTTCCTACGCTTCTCGACATGGCAACCTCGCTGCATAATTCGCCGCTACTGTGACAGTAGCACATGTGACAATAGCACAATACTATGGCTGTGACAAGTGCACAAGTCCGGATGGCCCGAGCAGCTCTAAACTGGACCGTCCGGGACCTTGCGGAGGCAACCAGCCTGCATCGCAATACGATCAGCAATCTTGAAACTGGAAGATACGTCGGCGATGCGGCAACCTTGACTACGATCGAGACAGTTCTGAAGCGAGCCGGCGTGGAGTTCATCGAGGAGAACGGCGGGGGCCCAGGTGTCAGACTACGAACACGGCAGCAGAAAAAGGGGTAGGTCGAAGGGGCGGTCACGCAAGGCAGCGTTATCGTCACTTTGCCGCCTCCGCTATTTCGGTCGGGTTAGTATGGAAGTTGACTTCACGGGCGCGGCACCCATATACTGTTACTGTGAAGAACATCACAGTTTCAGTGGACGACGAGACTTATCGGCGAGCCCGCACCAAGGCCGCAGAGCGGGATACTTCGCTCTCCGCGCTGGTCAGGCGCTTTCTCGTGGAACTGGGGTCCGAGGAGACGGCCGACCGCTCCCTCGAGCTTCAGGAGCGCGATCTGCGCGCGCAAATCCGTGACTTCTCCGCGGGCGATCGCTTGTCGCGCGAGGACGTTCACCGCCGCCGCGAATGACGCCGCGCTTTCTCGATACCAATATTCTGCTCTATTCCATCAGCCGGGATCCGAGCGAAACCGCCAAGCGTGATCGCGCCGTCGCGCTGATTGACGCCGGCGGTAACGCGCTGTCGGTCCAGGTGCTGCAGGAGTTCTATGTGCAAGCAACCCGTCCAACGCGGCGAGATGCGCTGCCGCACGACATCGCGACGGGACTGATCCGAGCATGGTTGCGGTTCAAGGTACAAGAAACCTCGGTTTCAATCATGATCGGTGCGCTAGAGATCAAGGCAGAAAACGGCCTGTCCTATTGGGACGCAGCGATCGTCGCCGCCGCTCGAGCGCTTGGGTGCCGCGAGCTGTATTCTGAAGACATGACCCACGGTCGCGAGATAGAGCGGGTTACGATCATTAACCCGTTTCGGTGATCCT
>JBAUGC010000821.1:0-1569 GCA_049679485.1 Xanthobacteraceae bacterium | reverse complement strand
GACCGAGGTCGAGGTGTTTCGTTTGACGATCATGGATGTGCAAGGCTTTGGCCGGCAGCGCGGACATACCGAGGTCTATCGCGGCCATGAGATCGCCGTCAACCTGCTGCGCAAAGTGCAGTTGCAGATCGCCGTGAACGAAGAATTCGTCGAGCCGACGATCAACGCCATCATTCGCGGCGGGCGGACCGGCAAAGCCGGCGAAATCGGCGACGGCAAGATATTTGTCGTCCCGCTGGACGACTGCATTCGCATCCGCACCGGCGAACGCGGCCAGGAAGCGATCTAGTCTGCTGAGCTAGAAGTTCCTGGCCTGGGAACTCGAGCGCAGCGCACCAGGTGTTTATTGCGGCCAAAGCACTTGCGTCTTTGGCCGACGTATCCAGGATTGCAACGAAGTTGCAACTCAGCACACTAGTGCTCCGTCAAACCTTGATTTTCGGGTAGAGGGACCTGAGTTTGCAGCGGGCGTCGTGGATTTTCATCTGCCAGTCGACGCCGCGTTGCGTGGTGTTGACATCCTTTGACCAGGCCCCCACCTCGGATTGCAGGTTGACCAGCGTGCCGAACCGCCGCCGCGAAACGCACTGCCTCGTCAGCGCGCTCAGTTCGTTCTCGGCAATGTTCAGCCAACTGCCGTGTTTGGGTGTGTGGCAGAAGCGAAGCCGCCGGACCAGGGCCCGGGCACGCGCCGGCGGGAACGCCTCATAGAACGCGCCGGCGGTGTGCGTGTTCAAGTTGTCGCACACCAAGGTCACGGTGGAACACTTGCGATAGCGCCCTTCCATCAGGTGAGCGACTGCCACGGCCCAGTCCGCCTTGGTCTTGGTGGCACGCGCCGTCGCCTCGCGCCAACCAGCCAGCGGCTCGGTGAACAGAAAGATGTTCGCCGTGCCGGCCCGCTCGTACTCGTAGTCGATGCGCTTCGCACGCCGTCGCGTTCCGGGAATTGGCTGACGCGTTTCCTTGATCAGTTGCACCGGCTGCTCATCCATGCACAGCACCGGATGGGCCGGATCGTACGGATTTTCGTAGGTGTCCAGCACCGCCTCCATCGCGGCCACGAACTCCGCGTCCGCCTCGGGCGGGATGACCCAGTACTGAATCTTGCGATTGGTCATCCCGTTTTTTTCAGCGTCCGCCGAACGGTTTCGTGGCTGATCGCCTCGACGATCTCCAGCTCGACGACCTTGCGGGCCAGCAATCGCAGCGTCCAGTTGGCGTAGCCCTTCGGGGGCGGACCGAGTCGCAACGCGATCACGCGAGCTTCTTGCTTGCCGCTGAGAATTTTCTCCGTAGGAGGCTTTTCGCGCAGCTTGCCATGCAGCGTTTGTTCAAAACCATCCGTTACGAACCGCTCGCGCAGCTTCTCGACGGTTCGGGTGCGGCTGTCGAACGCCTCGGCGATTTGTTCGTCGGTCCAGGCCGGTCCCGCGACGTCCGCCTTCAGGAGCATCTGTGCCCGCCGGACCTTTTGGCTCGATCCATTGAGCGTCTTGACGACCTCACGCAGCGTTCGGCGTTCCTCCGCCGTCAGCCGCACGATATACTTCTTCTGCATGGGACACC
>JBAUGC010000820.1:0-2095 GCA_049679485.1 Xanthobacteraceae bacterium | reverse complement strand
CGTCGTCGGCGCCGTCGAAGTACCTGGCCTGTCGGTCCTGGAAAATCGCATGGCGGGCCAAGTCAGCTACCTGAAGAAAAAAATGCCGAAAATTAACGTACTTCCGGAGTTCGACTCCAAGCCAGATCGCCAGCTGAATTTTGCCCTATGGGATCAGGCAATCCGCAAGACGCCGAACGCGCTGGTTTATCTGGACACCGGTGAAGAGGGTGAAGAAAATATTCCGAAAATCCTGGATACCGACAAAGCCAAACGTCCCTTCGTATCTTACGACACCCCGGAAGAGGTGCGCGATGACATTGCGCAAGGTTTGATCACGGCGGCAGTGCCGGCGAATTTCTTCACGCAGGCCTATGTCGCCGTCTACGTCGCGGCGCAGGCTCTGCTGGCGGGCAAGCCGCTGCCGGTCGGCTGGGTGAAGGTGCCGCACGTCACCATCGATAAGACCAACATCGCGGCTTATCAGAAAGCCTGGGAGAAGCCGGAAGCCGGCCTGCGCAACTTCTATAGTGCGCAGATCGAGGCGACGCGGGATCACTTGCCCGCGACCTTGCCGGATCCGGATTTGTACACTCATCCGAAGCAATGATTGCCCGCGGGTACCGCTCGGCTGCGGGCGGTACCCACGCCATTTCCGTCTTCGCGATGATCGACTGCCCGACCGATAATTGAGAGCGACCGTGTCAGTCATCTATTCCGCCAGAGGCATCAACAAGCGCTTCGGGGCGGTGCACGCTCTGAGCGAAGTCGATTTCGACGTCGTCGAAGGCAAGGTCAATGGACTGGTCGGCGCCAATGGCGCCGGCAAATCGACGCTGTTGAAGATCGTCGCCGGCGCGTTACCGCCCGACTCCGGCGAATTGAAATTGGACGGCCGACCGCTTGCGATGGCTTCGATCACGGATGCCGCACGGGCGGGCATCGCCATCGTCTCGCAGGAGCTGAGCCTGTTTCCGGCACTTAATGTCGAGGAAAATCTGCTGCTGACGCCGATTGGCGGCGATTGGAATGCGCGCCGGGCGTTTGGTCGCCGAGCGCACGAAGTATTGGAGCGGCTCGGGCTAAGTGTCGGTCTTAAAGAGCCTCTTTATCGGCTACCGCTGGCGGATCGCCAGTTGATAGAAATTGCACGGGCGCTCTTGCAAAATCCCCGTGTTCTTATTCTCGATGAGCCGACATCATCTCTGCACACCGCGGAGGTGGAACGTCTGCACGTGATCATCCGCGGCTTGCGCGATGCCGGAATTGGTATCGTTTACGTCAGTCATTTTCTCGAGGAACTCCTTGAGATATCCGACAATCTGGTTGTTCTACGCAACGGCAAACGAGTCCCGGTGGATGTCGCACCCGCAGCCGAGCAGTTGAAGGCAGTCGTTGCTGCCATGCTGGGCGAGTCCCCGGAGTCTGCCGCGGTTCGCGCACAACGAACCGATGACGGAGGCCATGCAGATGAACAAATTCCTGAAATCAAGGTTGGTCCGCTCCGCATCAACGATCTGAAAGGACCAACGGATCTCGTCATACGCAGCCTCGAAGTCAAGCCGGGGGCCATCGTCGGGGTTGCCGGTCTGGCCGGATCGGGCGTCGAGGAATTATTCGCGGTACTGTTCGGCCTCGCCAAGCCAAAATCCGGCACCGTCACGCTTCCGACCGGTGTGCGGTTGCCGGGCAATACCGCCGGCGCGGTCAAGGCTGGAATTGCCTACACGCCAGCGGACCGCAAGCAATACGGCCTGATGCTGCGGCAGAGCATTGCCGAAAACGTCGTCAGCGTTCGATCGCTCACCCTTGGTCGGGATGGATTTGTGCTGCACGCTGAAAGGCTGCGGCGCATTGCGATCGAACGCTGCCGTCAGCTCGGCGTTGTCGCGGGCTCGATGCAGCAGCCAGTCGGTGCGCTGTCAGGCGGTAATCAGCAGAAAATTGTATTTGCCAAGTGGATCGAGGCATCTCCATCCACGCTCGTGCTCGACGATCCGACTCGCGGCATTGACATCGGCGCCAAGCGGGAAATGCACCGCATCATGCGGCGCCTCGCCGAGTCGGGAAGGGTGGTTCTGTTCTACTCGAGCGATCCCGGCGAAATCGCAGCGGT
>JBAUGC010000819.1:0-11041 GCA_049679485.1 Xanthobacteraceae bacterium | reverse complement strand
GATCGCATGTGGCACTACGTCGAAGGCGTCAAAAACTGGAATCCAATCTGGAGCGATCACGCCATTCGGGTTCTGCCCGGGCCGTCGACGATCTGGCTCGACGCTCGCGGCAAACGGCTACCGGCGCCGCTTTATCCCGGTTTCGATACGCTCCGCACGCTCAAATACATCATGGACACCGGTTACGACTATACCTGGTTCATTCTCACGCGGCGGATCATCCAGAAAGAATTTGCCCTTTCGGGTTCGGAGCAAAATCCCGATCTGACCGGCAAGAAGTGGAGCCTGGTCCTGGCGCGCGCCCGAAAGGGCATTCCTGCGCCCGTCAAAGCGTTCATGGACAAGGGCGAGGACTTCATTGTCGAGCGTGATCTGACGCGGCTCGTCGAACGGATGAATGCGCTCGCCGGCGAGCCGTTGTTGAGCCGGGATTGGGTCGAGCATGAGATCACCGCCCGTGACATGCAGCTCGACAACCCGTTCTGCAAAGACGCGCAGATCACGGCCATTCGCGCGACCCGCAAGTATCTCGGCGATCGCCTGATCCGCACGGCGCGGCCGCACAAATTGCTCGACCCGGGCGCCGGCCCGTTGATCGCGGTTCGGCTGCGGATTTTGACCCGCAAGACACTTGGCGGTTTGCAGACCGATCTCGACAGCCGTGTGATCGGCGCTGACCGCCAGCCGGTGCCGGGGCTTTATGCAGCGGGTGAGGTGGCGGGTTTCGGCGGCGGCGGCGTTCACGGCTATGCCGCGCTGGAGGGAACGTTCCTCGGTGGCTGCATTTTCTCCGGCCGTGCGGCTGGCCGGGCCGCGGCTCACGCTGCCGGGTAGGCTACCGCCCCTGCCAGTCAACCCTTGTCCCGGTGCCGAAGGCCGCCGCGCCGCGACGGAAATCGTCACTGCTGTAGCAGAGCCTGACGAGGTCGGCGATGTCGGCATCCGGTGCAAGCGCGAGGCGTCGCAATGCTTCCCGTGTTGCCGCAATGGTGAGCGGTGCATGCCCCAGCAACCGCTCGCACAGCCGCGTCACCTCCTTATCGAGTTGTTCCTGCGCCACGACCGCCTCCAGGTATCCAATCGGAATAAGCGACTCGGCCGTCGGCACTTCGGCAATCAACAGCATTCTTTTCACCCAGCTCACGCCGAGCGTGGCACAAAGTCGGCGAAGATTGGCGGCCGACAGGCAATTCCCCAGCGTGCGTGCGATCGGAACCCCGAACCGCGCGCCGGAGGCCGCGATACGGATATCGCAGGCATTCGCGATGGCGAGACCGGCCCCGACCGCGAAGCCCTCGATCACCGCGATGCTGGGCACACGCAGGCGCTCCAATGCTTCGACAAAGGCGTCGAGCCGCGCTTCGTAGGCTACGCCGTCATCCCCATTGGTGAACTCGCGGAATTGCGTGATGTCGGTGCCGGCGACAAAGGCCCTGCCGCCAGCGCCGCGGAGCACAGCGACGCGCACCCGGCTGTTTGCGTTGATCGCGACACATGCCGCGGCTAGCCCGTCGTACATCGCCCAGGTCATCGCGTTGCGCGCCCACGGCCGATCGAACAGAACATGGGCTACCGCGTCGGCGATACGCAATGTCACTTGGCCGTCGCCAGATGAGGCCACTGGAAATTCGGGTCCCGCCATAGTCAACGAGTTTTGCTGAACTCCGCCTGTATACACGACCCGCGAGTTTTTCGCGAATGGACAGGGCGCGAGTTAGTTGAAGCTGCCACGCACCTGGAACGACACCAAGACTCAAAGGCGTGTTGCATCGTTGCCGCTCCCGTGGCGGGAAGCAATTATTCTCCGGGAATGCTTGGGTCTCACGTGGCGAAATTGGTCAGGTGGCTGGAGTGTCAATTCCAACAGTGAACGCGCGGCTGGCTCAAGCTCGCGCAAAGTTGCGTCATCGTGGAATTTTGTCTCATCGTCTGGGATTCAGCGTTCTCGGCGAATAAGAGAAAGCGCACGAGCCGCGGCTTCGGCGACGCCGACGCCGCCTGCCGCGGCCTCTTTCACAATCGCGTTGATCTCGCCGCCGGTGGCATTGCGAATCGATTCGTCAACCGCGCGGCCGGCAGCCTGCGCGATCAGCCGACGCATGCGGCGTTCCCGGCTTTGCAGTTTGTCACTGATGCGGGTCTTGATCAGCCCGTCAATGGCGGCAGACAAGGCGTCGATGCCGGTTTCTTTGGTTGCCACTGTCTCGACGATCGGAACGTCCTGCTTGTCCTGGCGCAGCTTGAGCATGTTCTTGAGTTGGTCGGTGGTCCGCTGCGCCAGCGGCAGATCGGCCTTGTTGACCACCAGCACGTCGGCGATCTCGAGCACGCCGGCTTTCATTGCCTGAACGTCGTCGCCCATATTGGGCGCGCTCACCACCACGCAGACGTCGGCAATTTCGGCGACCTCGACTTCCGACTGCCCGGTGCCGACCGTCTCCAGGATAATGCAATCGCGGCCGGCGACGTCCATCACATCGACGATCCGATGAATGCTCTCCGACAACCCGCCCAGGTGGCCGCGCGACGCTACTGAACGAATGAATACGCCTGGATCTTCAGAATGACGCCGCATGCGCACGCGGTCGCCGAGGATGGCGCCTCCCGATATCGGGCTGCTCGGATCGACGGCGGCGATGGCGACCGTTTGCCCGCGTGCGCGCAGCGCCTCGACATAAGCGTCGATCAAAGTGGATTTGCCGGCGCCCGGCGCGCCGGTGAAGCCAATCACGGCGGCGCGTCCGGCCGTTGTACAAATGCGCCGATGTATCAGGTCGGCGGTCTCGCCGCCGCTCTCCATCAGCGTGATGCATTTGGCGAGCGCCGCCGGATCGCCGGCCGCGAGCCTGCCGATCATGTCATCGGGCGCCGGCGGCTGGCGCTTGGCCGCTGGCTCAGACAACGACGAGGGGATGTCCAAAGCCAAGCTCCTGCCGGAGTAGGCTTACAATCTCGCCGTGAGTAACGCCGGCCTCGGCGGCTTCGACGATCCGCTCGTAGACATTCTCGCGGGTGCTGTTGGCGGCCCGTGCCAGCGCGTCGAGCGCCCGGCGAACATCGGCTTGGCTGCGCTCCGCTTTGTAGGCCTTAAAGCGCGCGATGTGTTCATTCATGCGTTCCGAGTCAGGCCGTTCGGTTGGCCGGCCGCGGAAGTCGTCATCGGTCTGATAGCAATTGACGCCGATGACCTTCTCGTCGCCGCTTTCCACACGCTCCTGGAACGCCAGCGCCGACTGGCCGATCATGGATTGAATGATCCCGGCTTCGGCGGCCTTATACATACCGCCGGCTTCGTCGATCTTTGCGATCAGCGCCCCGATCTCCTGCTCCATCTGATCGGTCAGCGTCTCGACGTAGTACGAGCCGCCCAATGGATCGATGACGTCGCACAGGTGCGCCTCTTCGCGCAGGATGTTTTGTGTGGCCACCGCAATGCGCGCGGTTTCCTCGGTCGGCGTCGTAATGGCTTCGTCGTAAGCGTCGGTGTGGAGCGATTGCAGCCCGCTCATGATTCCGGCCATTGCCTGCACCGCAACGCGGGCGATGTTGTTAAGCGGCTGCTGCTCGGTGAGATCAACGCCCGAGGTCTGGCCGTGAAACTTGAACCGCCACGAGCCCGGATCCTTGGCGCCGAGCCGCTCTCGCGCCAGACGCGCCCAGATCCGCCTGCCAGCGCGGAATTTGGCGACCTCCTCGAAGAAACTGATCGAGATGTCGAAGAAGAAGGTGAAGCGGCGGAGCACGAAGTCGATGTCCATGCCCCGATCGATGCAGTCTTGGGCGTATTGCAGCGCGGTCGAGATGGTGAACGCCATGGTCTCGACCGGCGTAGCGCCGGCCTGCTGCATGTGCTGACCGACGACCGATACCGGATTCCAGCCGGGTACATGGTTGCGGCAGAACTCGATGTGATCGAGCAGAACGCGCCGCGCGCCGGGCAGCGACAGCCGGTAGAACATGTGATTGGCAATGAAGTGCGAGAGATAATCGCTCTGGTTCGACGTACCGGTAATCGACGTAAAGGGCACACCGCGCTTCTTGGCGACGGCGAGCATGAAGGCGAGCAGCGTGAACGGCGAAGGATCGTTCATCGCTGCAGAGATTTTGTCGAGCGGCACGCCCGCAAGTGCTTGGTCCATATGATCGGCGGTGTTGATGACCGTGCCGCAGGTGCCAAGCAGCACGGGGTCGACTTCATCGCAATCGACGCCGCGGAAGCCGGAATTACAGGGCAAAAGACTAATGGCAGTGGCGCCGGCTTCGAGGATCAAGCGTACACGCTTGTTGTAATCCTCCGGCGTGCCCAGCCCGATCAGTTGGCGCTGCGTCCAAGTGCGGCCGCGATGCATGGTCGGATAGATGCCGCGGGTGAAAGGATATTGGCCCGGGAAGCCGAGGTTTTCGAGGAAGGTTTCGCCGTTCCAGTCGCGCGGCGTGTACAGCGGCTTGATCTCGATCCGTGAGCGGTTCTTGACGACGCCATCGGTGCCGATCTGTTTGTTGTAATCGGCGCGCCAGCGGCCTTGCGCCTGTTCGAAGCCTGGAAGCGTCAGCTGGACGGCTTCTTTGGTCATTGGGCGATCTCCCTCAGCTCGGCGTTTTTGATCTCGCGCACCTTGGCGGCGAGGTTGGCGACGTGTTCGATGATCTCGTCGCGAGCGGCGCCCGGCCCGAATATCGCGCTGACACCGGCCGCAACGAGCGCCGGGCGTTCGTCCTCCGGCACGATGCCGCCGACCACGAGGCCGATGTGGCCAAGGCCGGCCGCACGCAATGCTTCCATCAGCTTCGGCACGATAAGGTGGTCGGTCGCGAGCGAGCTCACGCCGATGACATCGACGTCCTCTTCCATCGCCAGCTTGACCACGGCCGCAATCGATTGCCACGGCGGGGTGTAAATGACTTCCATGCCGGCATCGCGCAGGTATGCGGCGACGATGCGGCTGCCCCGGTCGTGGCCGTCGAGCCCGATCTTGGTAACCAGGACGCGTGCCGGCGGCATTGACTTGCTCGGCGTCATTTGCCGCTCCGCGACGGCTTGACGCCGGCGAGAGCGCGCAGCGGGGCCAGAAATTCGCGCGCAATCATTTGCGCGGTTTTGCCGCCGTCCCTGTACCACACCGGAGTCCAGTTCATAGCGCCGAGCAGCGCAAGGCGAGCGATCGTAGCATCGCGCTCCCGCGGCAGCGTGACCGCGGAAAAATATCGGTTGATCCGCGCTTCGTAGCGATCGCGCAATTCTTTCAGCTCTCCGGAAATCTCCGGAGCATCAGTCGGCAGGATACGAATGAGGACGCGAGCATAAGCGCTGGCATCGAGAATGGACTCGAGATGAGCGGCGATGGCATTTTCTAGCCGCGCCCACGGTTCGCGTTCGCCGGCGGCTGCGGCTTCGACGCGGTCGAGCAGACGCTGCACGCCTTCCTCGTATACGGCGAGCAGCAGCGCCTGCTTGCTGGCAACGTGAAAGTAGATCGCGCCCGCCGTCATGGCTGTGGCGGCAGCGAGATCGCGCATGGTGGTGGCGTGGTAGCCGCGCTCGGCGAATTGCGCGGCGGCGGCATCGAGCAAAGCAGGCCAGCGGTTGGGCTGACGTTTGGCGTTGATTGCCGGCATGCGGGTCGCTTTCGAGCCGATCGCTAATCGCTCGTTTAGCACGGATAGACCGCTCGCAAAAGCAGAAGTGCATATCTGCAAGGCATTTTGCACAGCCGAGGCCCAGTTAGCCAAACGGTCGTTTTGTGCATCCGCTCAATTATGTGGGCGCGATCAAGAGGATAGCGAGGGCAACATTGGCGGCCGCAAAGGTCAGGAGCGCGCCGCGGCCGTCGACGAGGCGGTCTGGAAACCGTTGCAGCACCAGCGGCGCGGCCAGAATGCATAGACCGCCGCCGATGATCGCCGCGTACCACGGGATGAACCGAACTGCCGCGGCGATCCCGCTCGCAAGACCGGCAATAGCTACGGCCATCGAGCCAAACAAAATGGCCGGTTCGACCCCGGAAGTCGAAGGCCGCGGTGCGCGCGGGAAATGTCCGCTCGCGGCCAAGCCATGCAAAGACGCCACGAGAATGAGCGCCATAAATAGAACGAGCGGGATCACTGTCGCAGCCGAAAGCATCAAACTAATCCATCATGACCGCGCAGCGGTTCGCTTGCGTAGTTACTCCCGCGCTTGACCGGCCAAAGCGTTGTAATATACGAGACATATATCAGCGATCTTCGCAACGGTCGAGCGTAGGGAAATCAAGATGCCGAGCCCGGTGAACAAAAAGGCCGAGCGTCGCCAGACCGAAAGCAAGAACGCCCCAGCTCCGGCCCCCGCAAGCGAGCGGAAGAAGCGCACCATCACCGAAATCCGCGAGTCGAAAAAAGGCGGCGAGAAGATGGTCTATATGTCCGTCCCCGATTACACGTCGGCAAAGTGGGCAGAGATGGCCGGCGTTGATGTGGCGGTCGTCGGTGACAGTTTGGCGATGGTCGCCCACGGCCACGCGAGCACGATCCCGGCGACCATGGACATGATGATCATGCATGCGCAGGCGGTCCGCCGCGGCGCGCCCAATACATTTTCGCTCGGCTGCATGCCGTACCAGAGCTATCACACGGTAGAGCGCGCTCTGGTGAACGCCACGCGGTTCATGCAGGAGGCGCTGTGCGATGCAGTCAAGCCGCAGGGCGGCAAATCGCAGGCGCACATCTTGCGCGCCCTGGTGGACGCCGGGATTCCGACCGCTTCGCATATCGGGCTGACGCCGCACACCATCGCCATGTTCGGCGGCTTCAAGATCCAGGGCCGCACGGCCGACGCGGCCATGAAGATTCTCGAAGATGCTCTGGCGATCGAGGATGCCGGCTGCTTCATGCTGGAATTCGAGGCGGTGCCGGCGAAGATCGCCAGGCTCATCTCCGAACAGCTGACCATACCCACCATTGGTATCGGCGCCGGCGTCGGCTGCGACGGGCAAATCCTGCTGTGCTACGACCTGCTCGGCGTGTTTACCGACTTCAAGCCCAAATTCACCAAGCGCTACAGCAAGCTGACCGAAGTCGCCGTTGCCGGCATCGGCCAATACATCAAAGAGGTGAAAGAGGGTTCGTTTCCGGACGACGAGCATTCCTACTCCGTCAACGAAGCCGAATACGAGAAATTCGCCGCCATGGTCGCAAAGCGCAGGCAGGTGTGAGGTGCCGCGATCGCAAACGACAGCGTTGCGGCGCCAGCGTTCCACGCGGCAGACTCCGGTCAAGGGCGGACGAGTCGCAGCCGCAGGTGCCGAAAGCCTGACCGAACAGGCCTATCGGGCAATCGAGGAGCAGATCGTCACCTTGCGGCTCAAGCCGGGCGATGTTCTATCGGAGCAGATGCTGTCTGCGACCTTCGGCTTCGGGCGCACACCGGTGCGCGAAGCGCTGCAGCGGCTCGCCCACGAAGGCTTGGTGATCATTCTGCCGCGCAAGGGCATTCTGGTTTCGGACCTCAATCCGCGGCATCAGCTGCTGGTGCTTGAAGTGCGCCGCGAGCTTGAACGGCTCCTAAGCCGCGCCGGCGCCGACCGCGCGACTGACGATCAGCGTGAGCAGATGCAGGAGATCGCGCTCGGCATGGATCGCGCCGCAAAGTCCAATGACGACATTGCCTTCATGCGGCTCGACCGCGAATTCAATCGTCTCATGGTTGAGGCCGCTCACAACAGCTACGCCGCGCGTTCGATGAAACTGCTGCAGGGACTGTCGCGCCGTTTCTGGTACATGCATTACCGGCAGGCGGCCGATCTGCCGCTGTGCGCGCGGCTCCACGCCAATCATGCCCGCGCGATCGCGCGCGGCGACGCCGAGGCGGCCGCACGCGCCAGCGACAAACTGATCGACTATGTCGAAAACTTCACCCGCGCAACGGTTTCGGTGTGAGGATAAATAGCGAGCCATGAAGATCTACCAAGGCAAGCGCACGATGGATGGCCTGGTGGTGACGGTCGATGGCGAAGAGTTGCCTGAGCATTACGAGGTCAAGCAGTTCACCAAGCGCGGCTTCGAATGGACCTACGAAGGAACGAGCCCGCAGCAGCTGGCGCTCGCCATCCTGTTCGACCACCTCGGCGACAACGAGCGCGCCATTGCGCTTTCCGGGCCGTACATGAAGGACGTAATCGCCAATCTCGACAATGACTGGCGGCTTACCGGTAACGAAATCGACGCCTACCTGAGCGGGGTCGGCGCGCATTAGACCGATATTGCGCGCATCCGTCCGCCGTGATAGATGCGTGATATATCAGACCAGGACGGGAGAGCGACCATGATCAGTCAGCGCCAGATCGACTTCCGGCGGGAATATCGGTCCCGCATCCTTGGCTGGTACGACGGTTACATCCACATCGTCATCATCTACGCCATGGGCGCGGCGGCCTTCTACATTTACGTCGAGCACATTCACAACGTCACCGCGCTGGAATGGCTCACGGTGCCGCTCACCTTCCTGTTCACCAATCTGTTCGAGTGGGCCGTGCACAAGTTCATCATGCACCGGCCGGTCGACATCAAGGGGCTGCGCGCGATCTACGAACGGCACACGCTTAATCATCATCAGTTCTTCAGCGACGAGGAAATGCGCTTCCGCGACCACGAGGATTGGCGCGTGACGCTATTTCCGCCTTACGCTCTTGTGGTCTTCATTCTGATGTCGATCCCGGCCGCCGTCGTTCTCGGTGCGCTGTTCACTGCCAATGTCGGCTGGCTGTTCATCTCGACCACGACGGCGATGTATCTGATCTACGAGTTCATGCACTTTTGCTGTCACGTCGACGAAAACTGGTTCGTCCGCAATTGCCCATTCGTCAACACGCTGCGACGCCACCATACCGCGCATCACAACGCGCGGCTGATGATGGAGGTCAACATGAACCTGACCTTCCCGATCGCCGACTGGCTGTTCGGGACGTCGGACCTCGACCGCGGGCTTGTAGGCACACTGCTCAACGGCTACGACACCCGGTTCCTGAGGAAGAACTTGCGCGGCACGCCGCGGCCCCCGAACGAGGCGGCCGCCGCTCCGGTCGGCGCGAACTAGCCGCGGCAAGGCGCCGCGATGCCAAGTGATGTCAAAGGCATCCTGTCCGCTATCGTGCTCGTTGTCGCCGCCGTGCTTGCCTATTGGAGCGGATCGCCAATTCGCCACGACTTCTCGACCTTCGTGATGATCGTTGCGGTCTTGATGGTCGCGGCGATGTGGGTCTTTCCCGAGGCCGGTGTCAAAAAGGGCGACGTGAAGCGGGTTAAATAAAAGCCCTCATGCTCGGCGCGAGCTACTCGATTTCGACCGCGCCGGCGCAAGCGACCGTCGATCCTGCGGTGCGCGAGTTTCTCGACGAAAGCATTCGCGGCACCGATGCGTTCCTGGCGGGCGTCATTGGTGAGGCGCGCGACCGGGGCGAGATTGCCGCCAGCGCCGACCCTGCCGCCCTGGCACAGATCGCCACGGTAACTTTGCACACCATCGCGGTGCGCTCGCGCGTCGGTGCGTCGCGCAAGCAGCTCAAGGCGCTCGCCGCCGCCGCCATTGCTATGATTTGCGGGCCGGAGCGTTCGTGAGACACGTTTGACCGGTAACGAAACGTCAGGCGATCGAATGGCGTCCGACGCCGATTAATTGATCAAGCTTGTCCCGATCTTGTTTCAAAGGCTCGCTCAAGCCGTCATAGGTGATCCGGCCGCGGTTCATCACCACGGTGCGCGGCGACAGGTCGAGCGCGAGCCGGGTATTTTGCTCGACCAGCACCAGGGTCAGTCCCTGCGCGTCGACGAGCCTCCGCATCGCGCGCGCCAGTTCTTCAACGATCACCGGCGCGAGTCCTTCCGAGGGTTCATCCATCAGGATCACCGCCGGATTGCCGATCAGTGCGCGGCCGATCGCCAGCATTTGCTGCTCGCCGCCGGAGAGTTGTCCGCCCCAATTCTGCTGCCGCTCCTGCAATCTCGGGAACAGGGCGAAAACTGCCTCGATCGTCCATGGCCCCGGTCGCGCGGCAACCTCCAGGTTTTCGCGCAGGGTCAGCGACGGGAATATCTCGCGCTCCTGGGGCACGTAGCCCAGTCCCGCCTTCACCCGGCGATAGGGCGGCAGCTTTGAGATATCGCGGCCGAGGAGGCGAACGTGCCCGCTGTGGAGGGTGTTGTGGCCCATCACCGTTGACAGCAACGTCGTCTTGCCAACGCCGTTGCGCCCAATGATGGCGAGCGTCTCACCAGCTTTGATCTCAAGCCGTACGTTCTCGAGGATCACGGTCTCCCCGTAACCGCCGGACACGTCCACAAGCTCCAGTGCCGGTCCGCGCTCGGTCAATGCGCGCCCTCCCGCCGCTCGCCGAGATAGACTGACCGCACGCGCTCGTCGGCGGCGATTTCATCCGGCGTGCCTTCAGTGAGTACTTCGCCGGCGACCAAGACGGTTATGCGGCTGGCGAAGCGGAACACCACGTCCATGTCGTGCTCGATAATCAGAACCGTGATGTTTGGATCGAGCCTTTCGATCACGTCGAGGATCAGATGGTTTTCCGAGGACGGCACGCCGGCGGCCGGCTCATCAAGCAGCAAAAGCTTGGGCCGCTGCGCCAGCGCGATGGCGATTTCAACAAGCCGCTGCCGTCCATAGGGCAGTTCGCGCACCGGTTTGCAGGCGTCGGCAACCAGCTCGAGCGATTGCAGGTGGTCGAGCGCTTCTTCGATAACCGCCGTCTCTTTTCCCGCGGATCGCCACAGGTGATTGCAGGCGCCGGTGCGCTCACCAATCGCAAGATAGACGTTCTCAAGGACGCTGAGGCCCCGAAACAGCTGATTGACCTGAAACGTGCGGGCGATGCCGCGGCGGGTGCGGCCGGCCTGAGGCAGGGACGTGATCTCCTCGCTGTCGAGCAGAACTTGACCCGCCGACGCCCGAATCCGGCCGGTAATCAGGTTGACCAGCGTGGTCTTGCCGGCGCCGTTGGGGCCGATCAGGGCGTGCCGCGCGCCGCGCGGCAAATGCAGACTGACGTTGTTTGCGACC
>JBAUGC010000818.1:0-10020 GCA_049679485.1 Xanthobacteraceae bacterium | reverse complement strand
GGCCAGGCCTGTCGGCCGAACGCGTCGCCGCAAGCATCGGCGCGATGTCGGGCGGCCGCCTTGAAATCACGGTGTCGGCCGCAGGCGAAATCGTGCCGGCTTTCGAGGTGCTCGATGCAGTCGGTTCTGGCGTCGCCGAGATGGGCCATACCGCGGCGTTCTATTGGCAGGGCAAGGAACCGGCGGCGGCGTTCTTCACCACGGTACCGTTCGGGCTGTTGCCGAACGAGCATGTCGCCTGGATCGATGCCGGCGGCGGGCAGGCGCTGTGGGACGAGCTTTATGCGCCGTTCGGGGTGAAGCCGTTCATGGGCGGCAATACCGGCGTCTGCATGGGCGGCTGGTTCCGCCGCGAGATCAGGAGCCGCGACGACGTGCGCGGCCTTAAGGTGCGCTCGCTCGGGCTTGGCGGCGAGGTCTATCGCCGGCTTGGCGCCATCCCGCAGACGACGTCGCCCGCCGAAATTCTGGTGGCGCTGCAATCGGGGGTCATTGACGGCGCCGAATTCGTCGGTCCCGGCTCCGACATTGCGCTCGGGCTCTATCGGTTCGCCCACTTCTATTACAGCCCCGGCTTCAACAAGCCGAACGGCACCGGCGAATGCATCGTTTCGCTCAAAGCCTGGCAGTCGCTGGATGCGGAGCTGCAGACCATCGTCGCCCGCGCCTGCGCCGCGGAAGCGGCCTTCGCGCTGGCCGAGATGGAGCGATTGAACATCGAGGCGCTGGTCACGCTGACCACCCGCGACAACGCGCAACTGCGCACCTTTCCCGCCGACCTCATCATTGCGGCGCGGGGTATCGCGACCGATGTTCTTGCCGAAGTCGCGAACAAGAGCGCCGCCGCGCGCAAGGTGCACGATTCCTATGTCGCCTTCCGGGGTAAAGTCGCGCCCTGGTCACGCATTTCGCTGCAGGCGATTCTGGCGACGCGTGAGGGATAGTGTCGACGGGCGCTTAGAACGCGCCCGGAAAAACGCCGCCGTCCATCAGTAAATTTTGGCCGGTGATATAGCCGGCGTGCGCCGAACAGAGAAACGCGCAAGCCGCGCCGAATTCTTCCGGGTCGCCGGCGCGTCGGGCCGGAACAGTGGCGATGCGTTCGGCGAGTGCGGCATCCTCGCTGATGCCCTTGTTCTTCGCTGTGGTCGCGACGTAGGAGCGCAGCCGGTCGGTGGCGAAGATGCCGGGCAGCATGAAATTGATGGTGACGTTTGAAGCGGCGACCGAGCGGGCAACGCCGGCGAGGAATGCGGTGAGACCCGCCCGCGCGCCGGAAGAAAGGTCAAGCCCGACCAGCGGCATTTTCACCGATCCGGAGGTGATGTTCACGATACGGCCGAATTTCCTGGCGATCATCGGATCGATCGCCTTCTGAATGAGCTCGATCGCCACGACCATGTTGGCGACGACGCCGTCGATCATTTTTTGCCGGTCGAGCTCGCGGAAGTCGCGAAACGGCGGGCCGGCGTTGTTGTTGATGAGAATGTCCGGCTCGGGACAGGCTTCGAACAACGCCTTCTGCCCGTCGGCGGTCGCGACGTCGGCCGCGACAGCGATGACTTTGGCGCCGGTAGTGTTACGGAGTTCGGCTGCGGTGGCGGTAAGCCGTTCGCGATCTCGGCCGTTGATGATGACTTCGCAGCCGGCTTCAGCCAGTGCTTTGGCGCAGGCGCGGCCAAGCCCGCGGCTCGAAGCGCAGACGATCGCTTTGCGGCCGGCGATGCCGAGGTCCATGGTTAGGCTTCCAGAGTTTTTGGGTGAATAATCTTGGCGCAATCCGGCGTTCGGGCTTACGGCCATTTCACCACGGGCGGCATTGAAGACAAAATGGAGTCGACATTACCGCCGGTTCGCAAGCCGAAAATCGTGCCGCGGTCGTAGAGAAGGTTGAACTCGACATAGCGTCCGCGCTGGATGAGTTGCTCGTCGCGTTCGGCTTCAGTCCATGGCTTGGTGAAATTTCTTCGCACCAGCTGTGGATAAACCGAGTGGAATGCGCGGCCGACCTCCTGCGTGAAGGCGAAATCGGCGTCCCAGTCCCCGGTATCGAGCCAGTCGTAGAAGATGCCGCCGACGCCGCGCGCTTCATTGCGATGCTTCAGAAAGAAATATTCGTCGCACCATGCCTTGAATTTGTCGTAAGGCGCGACCGCGGGATAGGCGTCGCAGGCGGCTTTCATGGCGGCGTGGAAGGCGATGGTGTCCGGGTCGTCCTGCGTACGCCGGCGGTCGAGCACCGGTGTCAAATCGGCGCCGCCGCCGAACCACGATTTGGTGGTGACGACAAAACGGGTGTTCATGTGAACCGTCGGCACGTGAGGATTGTGCATGTGGGCGATCAGCGAAATGCCGCTGGCAAAGAAACGCGGGTCGTCAGCGGCGCCGGGTATGTCTTTGCGGAATTCCGGGGCGAACTCGCCAAACACCGTCGAGACGTGCACTCCGACCTTCTCGAACACGCGACCTTTCATCATCGCCATCACGCCGCCGCCGCCCGCAGCGCCGGTATGGTCGGTGCGGCTCCACGGTGTGCGTTGGAAACGGCCGGCAGCGCGATCCGAAAATGGCGCGCCGGCGGGGAGGGCGTCTTCGAGTTCTTCGAACGCCGCGACAATGCGGTCGCGTAGCGTCTCGAACCAGGCCCGCGCTCGGCTTTTGCGTGCTTCGATTAAGTTAACTTCCATGATGGGTCCGAATTTGACCTTTCGACAGCGTTGCGCCGATACACAATACAATGACAGTCGCCTGGAAACGTTGGGTAGAATGTCACATTAGTGCGCGAATATGTTGGTACGTCACAACCCCATGCCGAAACGCGCGATGTCAAGCGGGCCACTTCTTCATCTCCCCATGCGGCGCCGTCTTCTGCGAGGCGCGGCTTGTGCCGGCCTTGCTTTGATCACGGCACCTGCCTTGTTGCGCCGGGCTGCCGCGCAGAGCTGGCGCGCCGGCGATCCTTTCAGCCTTGGTGTTGCGGCCGGCGCTCCGCGGCCCGATGGGTTTGTGCTGTGGACGCGGCTTGCGCCCGAGCCGCTCTCCAGCAATCCGGAAACGCCGGGCGGCATGTACGGAGGTGATGTTCCGGTCACCTACGAGATCGCGACCGATCCTGCCATGCACGAAATCGTGCGGCGCGGAGAAGCATCCGCCGAGCAGGCTTTCGCTTATTCGGTGCATCTGGACGTCGCCGGGCCGCAGGCCGGACGGCCGTACTGGTACCGTTTCATGAGCGGCGACGCCGTCAGCCGGATCGGCCGCGCTGCCACCTTGCCAGTGCCGGGAACGTCGCTCGATCGGCTGCGCTTCGGCTTCGTATCCTGCTCCAACTACGAGCATGGCTATTTTTCCGGGTACCGCCATCTCGCCGACGAGAATCCGGAATTTGTGCTCTTTCTCGGCGATTATATCTACGAATACATCGAGGAGCGACGGCCGGTCGTGCGGCGCCACTCCGACCGCATCGAGGCAGCCACGCTGCCGACCTACCGCAATCGCTACGCGCAATACAAACTCGATCCGGACCTGCAACGGCTCCACGCCGAGGTACCGGCGCTGGTTACCTGGGATGACCATGAGGTGCAGGACGACTACGCCGGCAAGTGGGACAAATTTTTCGACGACCCGGAACGGTTCCTCATTCGCCGCGCGGCGGCGTACCGGGCATTTTACGAGCACATGCCGGTGCGGCCAATCCTGTCGCGGCCCGAAGGACCGCTGATGCGGATCTATGATCGCTTCAGCTTCGGCGACCTTATCGAAATCTCGATGATCGACGGACGGCAATATCGTTCGCGCGAGGCCTGTTATGCGCCGCCGAACAAGGGCGGCACACACCTGGAATCAAATGCGAGCTGCTCGGAGCGGCGTGACGCCGGCAGGACCATGCTGGGCTTTGCCCAGGAAGCGTGGCTGCACTCCAACCTCGCGCATTCTAAAGCGCAATGGAATTTGATCGCGCAGGATGTGCTGATGGCGCAGCTCGGGATCAAGCAGGACAGCGGCTTCGATTTCTCAACCGACGATTGGGATGGTTATCCGGCCAATCGCGCGCGCCTTCTCAAGCGCATCCATGACAGCCAGGTCTCTAATCCCGTCGTGGTTGGGGGTGACGCGCATTCGTTCTTCGCCAACGACCTGAGGCTCGATTTCGACGATCCGGCGTCCCCGGTGGTGGCGACTGAATTCGTCGGCACCTCGATATCGTCGTTCGGTCCGCCTTACGAAATGATCGCGCGAGCATTGCCAGACAACCCGCACGTCCATTTCTTCGAAAGCCGGCGGCGCGGCTATGTCTGCGTTGATCTGGAACGTGCGCACATGCAGGTGCGCATGCGGGCGGTGACGGACGCGACCGACCCCAAGGCTGAAATCGCAACACTGAAGACATTTGCGGTTGAGGCTGGTCGTCCCGGCGTGGTCGCGGCCTAGGCGCGAGCGCTACGGAACATTGAACCCGTCTGTCTGTCTTAGCGCCTCGCCGACGGCCATCGCGGCAGCGAGCGCGACATTGAGTGAGCGGAGGCCACGGCGAATGGGGATCACCACGCGTGCGTCAGCCGCGGCGTGGACTTCTTCCGGCACTCCGGCCGATTCGCGTCCGAACAGCAGGACGTCGCCCGTCCGGTAGCGGTGGTCGAGATAGGAGCGGGAGGCTGTGGTCGTAAGCAATACGAGCCGACACTGCTCGCTGCGCCGCCAAGCTTCGAAGTCGAGCCACGAGCGATGCCGAGTGATCGCCACCGCGTCGAGATAATCCATGCCGGCGCGGCGAAAGGCGCGGTCAGTCGTCGGGAAGCCGGCCGGGCCGATGACGTGCGCCTCGATGCCGCAGCAGGCGCATAGGCGCAATATCGTTCCGGTGTTCTGCGGGATGTCGGGTTGGTACAGGGCGATGCGCATGTGCAGGTTCGAACAGCTATGGGATGGCGATTGGCCTGCTGATTCTACCTGTCCCGCTTGCCCCAGAGCGGGCATGAGGAAGGCGCGAGCGCCCCTTTTAATAGGCCTTCACCGGCACACTTGCACTCTCGCGGTAAGGGTGCCAATAAAACGCCTCCGGATTGGGTCGCCTCTGATCTCCCCCAGATCGGATGAGGCCAAGCCTTTCGCCGCCGCACGGACCCTTCGGGGGCGGTTCGCAGCTCGGATGGAAAGCCGGCAAGACGGAAGAGGTTGGGACGGTGACAACAATCTCCGCAGCGAAGCCATCGCGGCGTGACCTCAACCAATTCGCTTGCAGTGCTACGATCCGGTTCGGCGAAACTGCGCGGAAATAATGCTCCAGATCATGCATAAGGTTCGACCATGAGCGCACACTCGGTCTACAAGCCGCAACATCCTTTTATGCAATGGCTGGAACGGCGGCTGCCGATCGCGAGCCTCGTCTATTCGTCATTCATCGTCTATCCGACGCCGCGCAACCTCAACTATTGGTGGACGTTCGGCGGCATCCTGACGTTCATGCTAGGCGCGCAGATGGTCACCGGCATCGTGCTGGCCATGCACTACACGCCGCATGTCGATCTCGCGTTCAATTCCGTCGAAGCGATCATGCGCGACGTCAACTACGGGTGGCTGCTCCGCTACCTGCACGCCAACGGCGCCGCGTTCTTTTTTGTCGCGGTTTATGCTCACATCGCGCGCGGCATGTATTACGGCTCTTACAAGGATCCGCGCGAGGTGTTGTGGATTCTCGGCGTGATCCTGTTCCTGCTGATGGTCGTCACCGGTTTCATGGGCTACGTGCTGCCGTGGGGGCAGATGAGCTTTTGGGCGGCGACCGTCATCACCAACCTGTTCTCGGCAATCCCCGGGGTCGGCGATCCGATCGTGACCTGGCTGTGGGGTGGTTACGCCGTCGGCAATCCGACGCTGAACCGGTTCTATTCGCTGCACTACCTGTTGCCGTTCGTCATTGCCGGCGTGGTGGTCCTGCACGTCTGGGCGCTGCACATGGTCGGACAGAACAATCCGACCGGCGTCGAGCCGAAGACGGAAAAGGACACGGTTGCGTTCACGCCCTACGCGACCATAAAAGACGGTTTTTTCATCGGCGTGTTCTGTCTGTTCTTCGCCTGGTTCGTGTTCTACATCCCCAACTATCTCGGCCATTCCGACAACTACATCCCGGCCAACCCCGGTCAGACGCCGACCCACATTGTACCGGAATGGTACTACCTGCCGTTCTACGCTATCCTGCGCGCGATCCCGAGCAAGCTACTCGGCGTCATCGCGCTGCTGTCTTCGATCGTGCTGCTTGCCTTCCTGCCGTGGCTCGATACCTCGCGGGTGCGCTCGGCCAACTATCGGCCGCTGTACCGGCAGTTCCTGATCGTCTTCTTCCTCGTCGTTGTCGGCCTCGGTTATCTCGGCTCGCAGCCGCCGGAAGGCGGCTACGTGATCGCAGCCCGAATCCTTACCGCCTACTATTTCGTATTCCTGCTCATCATCCTGCCGCTGCTCGGGTTATTTGAGACGACGAAGCCATTGCCGAACTCGATCTCTGAATCGGTGCTGCGCGAAGGCGTAGCTGCCGGCGCACAGTCGGGCGTCAAGGCGTAGGGGGCCCGGCCATGAACTTTCATCGCAAGGTCGTGCTTGCCATTACGCTTTCGGCATTCGCAGTAGCGCTCGGCGCGAGGATGGCTTCCGCGCAGGAGCAGGAGATACCGCCTAAGCAGCGGTGGTCGTTCGCCGGGCCGTTCGGGCTGTACGATCCGGAGCAGCTGCAGCGCGGCTTCAAAATCTATCGCGAGGTCTGCTCCAGTTGTCACAGCCTGAAACTGTTGGCGTTCCGTAACCTCGCCGATCCGGGCGGTCCAGGATTCACCGAGCCGCAGGCGGCGACAATCGCCGCCACCTTCCAGGTGACCGCCGGTCCGAACAATCAGGGCGAAACGTTCCAGCGCCCGGGCAAGCTTGCGGATTATTTCCCGCCGCCGTTCGCGAACGACCAGGCGGCGCGCAACGCCAACGGCGGAGCTCTGCCGCCGGACATGTCGGTGCTCGCCAAAGCGCGCAGCGTCGAGCGCGGCTTCCCGTGGTTCATATTTGATGCTTTCACGCAGTACCAGGAGGATGGTCCCGACTATATCCACGCCATCCTCAACGGCTACGAAGATCCGCCTGCCGGCTTTACACTGCCGCCGGGCGCCCAATACAATAAATATTTTCCCGGTCACGCTATCGGCATGCCGAAGCCGCTGAGCGACGGGCAGGTTGAATACACTGACGGAACGCCGACGACGGTGGACCAATATGGCCGCGATATCGGTGCCTTCCTGATGTGGGCAGCCGAACCGAAGCTCGATGAACGTAAGCGGCTTGGCTTTCAGGTCTTTGTATTCCTGATTGTGCTCACCGGCCTGCTCTATTTCACCAAGAAGAAGGTGTGGTACGAGGTATTGCACCAGCCCTAAGCATTTGGCGGCGCGCGTCCCAACCGAATACCCGTATACCTCAGCATCGCACTGCCGCATTCGGCCGTGGCCGCCTGTGCGTGTGCAGGCGCGAGTCGAATATTTTTGCGAGCAAGGAGCCGAGGTTCATCGAGGCGTGGCGAAACGGTCTAAAAGAAGCTACAATCCCCGACCGTGAGGACAGGGAGCGACTACCATGACCAAATTCACGCGCCTTCTGCTGATCGTGCCATTGCTGGCAATTTTCACCGCCTCTTCGCTATTGGGGGCTCTGGCTAGCGACAAGAAGTCAACTTCTGGGAGCCATTCGAAGAGCGCCACCAATACCGGCGGAAAGAGCGGCGGCGGCTCAAAGGGCGGGGGGCATTCCGGCTCTCCAACCGACGTGGTGGGCGGCGCCGTGAACGATGCAGTCGGCGGTGCCGTAGGCAGCGCGGTCGGCGGGTTGTTGGGGGCTTTCGGCCCAAAGTGAAGCGTGGCTACCCGCGCCATTCATGCGGGCACGCATGAGGTGGGTGCTTGCGCAGATTCAAAGAACCGTGAACGAGAGCGGCGCTAGAAAGACCAGCGCCGCATCATCACCACGCCACTTCGCCGACAAGTGCGGCGATAGGCGCCGGCACTACCATGATCAGGAAGCGGACGATGATCGCCGCCGGAATGGCGGCAAGTGCGGCTTTCACGAAGAAAATGACCAGACGGACAAACGGGATACGCAGGTCGACTGTGACGAAATGCCGGGCGTCTTCACTTATGACGGGGAACTCCGGTGGCTTCGGCTGCCATGGTTCACCAGACTTGGTCTAGCTGCAAGCTTTCGGTGGCTGGCCGTGCGCCGCTTGTATGCTACAGGGATGCGGGCTGGCGAGGTGAGGCATCCATTATGACCACAGTGGCGTTAGACAATGATCTTAAGTCGGCGATCCGCAGCATTCCGGATTATCCCAAGCCGGGCATCATGTTTCGCGACATCACCACGCTCCTCGGCGATGCGCGGGCCTTCCGTCGCGCCGTCGACGAACTGGTGCATCCCTGGGCCGGCAGCAAGATCGACAAGGTCGCGGGAATCGAGGCCCGCGGCTTCATCCTCGGCGGTGCCGTCGCCCATCAGGTTTCGGCGGGTTTTGTGCCTATCCGCAAGAAGGGCAAGCTGCCGTTCAAACGGGTGACCATCGGCTATTCGCTCGAATACGGCATCGATGAGATGGAGATACATGAGGACGCGGTGATCAAGGGCGAGCGCGTGATCCTGGTCGACGATCTGGTCGCTACCGGCGGCACCGCGGAAGCCGCTTGCAAGCTCCTAAAGCAGATGGGCGCCGAAGTGTTGGCGGCATGCTTCATCATCGATCTGCCGGAATTAGGCGGTGCCGCAAAAATCAGGAAGCTCGGCGTGCCGGTGCGCACGCTCGTCAGCTTCGAGGGGCATTAAAGCAGCCTAATCTTGAGGCTTCCTACGCTTTGCGCCGTACAGCCGGAGGGCCCGCCAGCGAAGAGGTGAGCCGGCCTATAAGCAGCCGCAGTTCGAGTTGGCGAAATTCCGCAAAGATCTCGCCGACCCATTGATGGACCTCGGTCGGCCCGCCGGGCTGCTCGCCCAGGTAAGCAGCGAAAGAGAAATTCGGCCGGTCGATGACGCCACGCACGATCGGGGAAAGGCGCGGAATGCGGATCAAACCGCATTCAGGGCGCGTTCCCGGAAAGTCTTGCTTGGCGAACATCAGCGATACGGATTCATTGTGTACGGGGACGAAAGTCGCTGCCAGCCGGCTTCGCAGCTCGGCATAGCTGCGGACCGTTGCCGCGGCAGGATCGCTGATGAACAGCACAATCGGCTCAATCATCCGCCGCCGCGCTTCCGGAAGGAAGCCGATCTCCGCCATGACCGCAAAGAACTGATCGAACGAGCCGTAGCCGAGATCGACGATCTTGGTGCTGGCGGTGTCGGCGATCAGCCGGTCGAACAGCTCCATCTGGCCGAGTGTAGTGGTGATATCCACGGGCCAGACCAGCTTTGGGAAGCGGGTCGCCAGTGTCTGCTCGCGCGGATTGAGATCATATCCCACCAGCGGCCGGCGGCCGGCGCGGAAAAATTCAATCATAAGCCGCGCGATCAGCGTTTTGCCCGTCCGCGGGCGCGGCGATGCGATAATGTAGAGCGGTGCCGGCAGCATGTTATGTCCTGCCGCGGAGCCGCCGCGGCAAAGGCCGGCCCGTAGCCCGTTTAGGAGCGGCTGACGACCTGAACCCGCGGGCTGTTTGCCGGCGCGGTGCCACCGGTGGCAACGATGTCATTGAGCTTGATGCGATCATACTCGGCCCAGACGTTGCCGAGCCAATGCCGGACGTAGCCACGCAGCACAAACGAATAATTTGCCGCCTCACCTTTGGTGCCCTTGTTGGCCACAAAAGTGAGGAACGGAACCGATGCGAGTTCGACCTGCTCGTAGGCCATCTCGTTGAGCTTGGGAATGGTGATCTCGACGGCGTCCTTGAACTTCTTGAAGTAGGAGGAGTGCGTGGCCTGGTCCCATTCGAAGAAGCTGGTGTTGTTGATGAAGTTCTTGACCAGGAAATATTTGCTGTCGCCCACGAAGGT
>JBAUGC010000817.1:0-9978 GCA_049679485.1 Xanthobacteraceae bacterium | reverse complement strand
ACAATAAGTGTAACCGAAATAAACAAGCAGCAGCTTGCCGCGGAAATCCGAATCGGTTGTCGTTTTGCCGGTGTGATCGGTCAGTTCGAACGGACCGCCGACGGAGCCGCGGCCCCACATCAGGTCGTCCATCAAGCGCGCGGCTCGTGCTTGGTCTGCTTCCTGCGTCCGCGCGGGATCGACGGCGCCCGCCGCGATGAGCAGCGCGCCTGCCGCAAACCAGGAGCGCGCTAACCGCAACGGTCGCGCTCGCCCGATCATCATGCTCCGAATATCAATGATGCTCCCGTCGACCCGAGGAGCAGCCGATCCGGAGCTATTTCCTGCATGGCCTGGACGAAGTTTTGACCGCTGCAGTGCATCGGCACGACGACGTCGGGATCAAGTTCTTTGATCTCCGCCACGATGTGCCTGGTGTAATCCATTGGTGCCGGTCCGAGATGGAAGCCGCCGATCAGGCCGTGCAGCTTGTTGACCCCGGAGATTTCCCGCGCCTGCTTCACCGCGTTAACGACACCGCGATGACTGCAGGACGATATCACGACAAGGCCGCGGTCCTTCACGTTAAAGACAGTGGCGTGTTCGTGATAATGCTCGTCGGGAACGGTCTTTCCCAATAGTTCCGCCGGCTGGTAGTGGGAAGCGTCGCAGCCGAGTCCGTCCATTATCCCGAACTGCTCGAGCGTGTTCGGTAGGATCTTTTCATCCGTCCGCCGTTTGATTTGCCCGGTCGTGAACGCGTGTCCGGCGATCACCGTCGGGCTCTCGCACAGCACGACACCGACATTGCGTGCCGCGAGCGCGCGCCGGTCGAGGTAGCCGAAATCGCTGAACTCGCCGGGTGTCCCGGTCGGAATGACTCGGTGGCAAAAATTGTCTTCGCCGCCGGCGTAAAGCTTGAGGTCTGCGGGCAGCGCGCCGCGATATTTGTCGAGAAACGCGATCAGACCGCCGTAGTGATCGAAGTGGCCGTGGCTGACGATCAAAGCGTTAATCTTTTTCGGGTCTATGCTCAGCAGTTCGATATTGTTCAGGAGCGCGTCCGGCGTGTAAGCGTAATCGAGCATCAACGTGCGCCTTTCGCCGGCTTTCACCGACTCCAGGAGTAATGAGAGGCCCCACTGCGAGTGCAGCTCCCTGGTGTAGTCCTTCGCCCGCGGCGGTGGCACCAACGACATGCCGTTGAACGCGGCAGGCCGCAGGAAAATATTATGCGTGAGGTCGACGATGACGCGCACGGTAAGCTTGTCAACGACAGGGGGATCGATCGGTGCGGCGGTCGCGAACTCTACGCAGGAAAATCCGGCGGCCGCTGCGCCCGCGACAGCCGCCGAGGCCTTGAGGAAATCGCGCCGTTTCATGGCATCACCCGCGCGTTGAAATAACTATGTCGCTGAGGACGTGAAGGCTATACTAGAACCCCCGGCCGGACCAGCGGCTCAGGCTTACTCATCCGCAACGTACGCACGCAGCGTCCCGATGCCGCTGATTTCGACTTCAAGCACATCGCCGGCCTTCATCCATAACGGCGGCTTGCGGCTGTGCCCGACTCCTTGCGGCGTGCCGGTGGCTATCACGTCGCCGGCGGAAAGCGCGGTGAACGCGGAGCAGAACGCGATGATCTCGGGAATCGAATGAATCATCAGCCCGGTCGATGACCGCTGGACCTCCACGCTGTTGAGCCGCGTCGTCAGCATCAACCGGGTCGGATCGGGAATCTCGTCGGTGGTGACAATCCATGGTCCGAGCGGTCCGGTGCCGGGAAAGTTCTTGCCGGACGTGACGGAAAATTTCTGATAATCGCGCACGCTCCCGTCAGCAAAACAGGTGTAGCCAGCGACGTGGTCGAGCGCTCGTTCGACACTGATGTGGCGGCCAGATCGGCCGATCACCACGGCAAGCTCGCCCTCGAAATCAAACTCGCGAGAGACGCGCGGGCGAATCATGCCGCCTTCGTGGTGAACCAGCGTATCGGCAAAACGCGCGAACACGGCAGGGGCTTTCGGGGGCTCCCGCCCGGTCTCGGCTGCATGCGCTCGGTAATTGATCCCGGCGCACAGGATTTTTTCGGGACGCGGAATTGCCGGCTGGAATTTTATCTCGTCGAGCGTTCGGTCGGGCTTCTCGTTCGCCGCAATCTCACGCATCCGCTCGATCGTCCCCGCGGCAAGCGCGTCGCGGAGCGTCTCGTATCCGAGGCGATCATTCATGGTCACAATGCCGCCGTCGCGGAGTGCGCCGTACAACGCCTTGCCGTCCAAAGTGAAACTCAATAGCTTCATCGCCGATCTCCACGTCGCGCCTTAAAGTCCCGGTTGGCGGCCCACGCTTACCGGCAAAACGGTTGCGCAAGAAAAAAGCCGGTAGGGAATGACCCCAATGAATATCAACGTCAGCCGAAAGGCCATCGCGGACGCAACCGAGAAGCTCAAGAATTGGGGCCGGTGGGGCAAGGACGATCAGATCGGCACGCTCAACCACATCACGCCGGAGGACATCGTGCGGGCGGCCGGATTGATCCGCACCGGCAAGGTATTCGCGCTGGGTATTCCGCTCGACCGCCGCGGCCCGCAGACCGGCCTGTTCGGAGGCCGCTGGAATCCGATCCACACCATGCTGGCGACCGGCACCGATGCGGTCGCCGGCCGCCAGGACAAGGTGCCGAACATCCGCTACGCCGACGATGCCATCAACCTGCCGGTGCAATGCGCGACCCATTGGGATTCGCTGGGCCACATCTTCTACGAAGACAAGATGTACAACGGCTTCGACGCGCGCGAGGTCGACTGCAACGGTCTCGGCAAGCTCGGCATCGAGCACGCTAAGAGCAAGATGGTCGGCCGCGGCGTACTGCTGGACATCGCGCGCTTTCGCGGCGTCGACTGGCTCAAGGACGGCGAGGCGATCTCCAACGACGAGCTCGACAAGTGTGCCAAGGACGAGAATGTCGAGATCCGGCGCGGTGACTTCGTGATCCTGCGCACCGGGCAGATGGAGCGCTGCCTGGCGGAGCAGAACTGGGGCACCTACGCCGGCGGCAGCGCGCCGGGGGTGCGGTTCGAGAATTGCTACTGGTGCCAGGACAAACAGATCGCCGCGATCTGCTCCGACACCTGGGGCGTCGAAGTGCGGCCCAACGAAACGACGGAAGTCAATCAGCCGTGGCACTGGGTTGTCATCCCGGCCATGGGGCTGACCATGGGCGAAATGTTCTACGTCAAGGAGCTGGCCGAGGATTGCGAAGCTGACGGCACCTATGAGTTCTTTTTCTGCGGCTCGCCGCTCATCATCACCGGCGGCACCGGCTCGCCGCTCAATCCGCAAGCGATCAAATAACTACACTTTCCTCCCCGCGATGCGCGGGCGCGGCTCGGGCGGGTCAGCGCCGCGAGAACGGCTGCGCGCGACTTGTAGGCGCCGTTCGCGCGGCGGTAGACACCCCGCGCGGTGAGCCATACGGTGCACCCGTCTGGCCGTTCCCGGAAACGGTCAGCTGGGCGAGCCGATCGGTCCGAAGATCGCCGCCCATTTCGGCCGAGCCGGGCCACAGGGAGGAAGCAAGCGTGAAGCGAAGTAGCGATCGGATTCTCACCACGCATGTCGGCAGCCTGCCGCGGCCGGATGATCTGATGGAGCTGTACCGGGACAACGCGCCGGACAGTAAACTCCAGCAGCGTTTGAAATCGGCGATTGCGGATGTTGTCCGTCAGCAGGTCAGGTGCGGCATCGACGTCGTCAACGACGGCGAGTTCGGCAAGGCGATGCGGCGATCAACGGATTTCGGCGCGTGGTGGTCCTATGTCTACGATCGCGTCGGCGGATTTGAGGTGCGGGAAGAGCAGGCCAAGAAGGGGCGTGGGGCGTGGACGTCCGGGAGCAAGGAGCGCAAGGAATTCGTCAGGTTCTACGCCGAGGACGGCGGCATGGGCAGCGCTGGCGCGGCCGGCAGCTCCAGCTCCCGCATGTTCGGGCTCACCTGCACCGGCCCGATCAAGTTTACCGGTCACGCCTTGGTCCAGCACGATATCACGAACCTTAAAGCCGCGTTGGCAGGCGCTGGTGCCGAAGAAGCTTTCATGACGGCGGTGTCGCCGGCGACTATGCAAATCCTGCCGAACGAGTATTACAAAAGCCAGGAGGACTACACTTGGGCGCTGGCTGAAGCGATCCGCGAAGAATACAAAGCCATCGTCGATGCCGGCTTCGTCCTGCAGATCGACGATCCCGCTTTGGTCGATATCTGGGACTGGTGGTTCTCGCTCAACGGCGATATGGCGGGCTACCGGAAATGGGCCGAATTCCAGGTCGAGGCGGTGAACCACGCCCTGCAGGGCATTCCCGAAGACCGCGTTCGCTTCCACATCTGTTGGGGCAGCTGGCACGGCCCGCATAGCGGCGACGTGCCGCTGAAGGACGTGGTTGACTTGTTGATCAAAGTGAAGGCGCAAGCCTATTCGGTCGAGGCCGGCAACGTGCGCCACGAGCACGAATGGAAGGTCTGGAAACACGCTAGCCTTCCGGAAGGCAAGGTTCTGATCCCCGGCGTCGTCAGCCACGCCACGAACGTGCTGGAGCATCCCGAATTGGTCGCGGATCGGATCGTTCGCTTCGCGCAAATCGTCGGCCGCGAAAATGTCGTGGCCGGCACCGATTGCGGTCTCGGCGGACGCGTCCACCCGGAAATCGCCTGGGCGAAGCTTGCGATACTATCCGAGGGGGCCAAGCTCGCGACCAAACAACTTTGGCAATAATGCAGCGACGCGCTGTTTCTCTTCAGCTGGCGCGCTTTCGCTCCTGTGGAACGAGAGAGATGGTGAGCTGTTCGGTTCCGCGCAGCACATCGAGGGTGACGTCTTTGCCAATCTTGTCGCCGGTGAGCGTGCGGATGAGATCATCCGCGCCGGCAATGGTCGTGCCGTCGAGGCGGAGCACAACGTCGCCCGCTTTGAGACCCGAGCGGTCGGCGGCGCTTCCCGTCTCAACGGTGCCGACCATCACTGCGTTGTCTCCAGCGTGACCGGTGGCGCGGCGCAGCCGCGCCGTGGCGGCAATCTGCTGCGCGGAAATACCGATGAACGCCCGGCGCACGCGGCCGTGCCGCACCAACTCGCCGAGCACGAAGTTCGCGGTGTTGGCAGCGACGGCAAAACAGATTCCCTGCGCGCCCATGATCACGGCGGTATTGATGCCAACCACCTCGCCGTGGGAGGACACCAGCGGCCCGCCGGAATTGCCGGGGTTGAGCGCGGCATCGGTCTGGATCAAATCGTCGATCAGGCGCCCGGTGCGCGAACGCAGCGAACGGCCGAGCGCAGAGACGACGCCGGTGGTCACAGTCGATTCGAAGCCGAGCGGATTGCCGATCGCAATCACCAGCTGGCCGCGCCTCAATCGCTTGGAATCGCCGAGCGAGGCCGCCGGCAGCGTTACCGCTTCATCGACGCGAATGAGCGCGAGATCGGTATCGGGATCGTCGCCGACCAGCCGCGCTTTCAGGTGCTGACCGTCGGCGGTGGTCACATCGATACGCGAGGTCGAGCCGGCGACGTGGCTGTTGGTGAGAATGAGCCCGTCCGGCGCCACCACGACGCCGGAGCCGGCGCCGCCGCGGGTTCCGTCCTTGCCTCCCCCGTGCGCGGGAGAAGATTGGGCAGGACCACGGACGGAAAGACCCACCACGGCTGGCCCGACGCGGTCGACCACGTCGATCACCGCGCGCGAATAGGCATCAAGCAGCGCCTGATCGTCGGGCGGCACAGATGTTGGATCGGTTATGACGGATTGGGCTCCGCCCAAGCCACCATCACTCACGGGGATTAATTTCATGGAATTTCGCCATCTTCAGCCGGCATGGCTTAGCGCTAGCCGGGCCGTCTATATGGGAACTCGAGACGGGCCAGGGAAGGGCGAACGAATCTGCTGCGGTTGACAGCGGCGACCGCGTATAGTTCGAACACCGGCACGTTTCGAAGGGGATTTCATGGTCATCGCCAATGCGGCGCGGTCCGCCGCCATGCTTGCAATAGCAGGGGCGCTTTTGGTCCTTGCGGGCTGTGGTCAGGGCCAGCAGCAGGGAAGCGCTCCGCCGCCGCCGACGGTGACCGTGGCGACGCCGGTGCAGCGCACGGTCGTCGATCAGGACGAGTATGTCGGCCGCTTCGTCGCCGTCGATTCGGTCGAGATTCGCTCGCGCGTTTCCGGGTATCTCGCCGAGATCCGTTTCACCGACGGCCAGATGGTAAAGAAGGGCGATCTTCTGTTCGTTATCGACCACAAGCCGTTTCAGATCGCGCTCGATCAGATGCGCGCCAACCTTGCCCAGGCGCGCGCCAACCTCGCCTTCGCCGAGGCTGACCTCGCGCGCGGCCAGGAGCTGGTTCACAACAAGACCATCACCGAGCAGACCTACGACCAGCGCAAGCAGGCGAAGAGCGTGACGGAAGCTTCAGTCGCCGCGCAGGAGGCCATGGTCCACCAGGCCGAGCTCGACCTCAACGAATATTCCGAGTTGCGCGCGCCGGTCGATGGACGCATCGGCGACCGCCGTGTGTCCGTGGGAAACCTGGTCACCGGCGGCAACGGCAGCAACACCACGCTGCTCGGTACCATCGTCTCGGTCGATCCGATCCGTTTTGAGTTCACCTTCGATGAGGCCTCCTATCTGCGCTACCAGCGTTTCGCCGGGATGAATGGGCAGATGGAGGGCGGAGCGATTCCGGTCGCGCTCAAGCTCCTCGACGAGACGGATTTCAAGCACACCGGCAAGATGGATTTCGTCGACAACGTGATCGATCGCTCTTCGGGCACGATCCGCGGCCGCGCGGTTTTCGCCAATCCCGGCGGCCTGTTCACGCCGGGCATGTTCGGTCGCATCCGCGTTCCAGGTTCGCCACCCTACACGGCGCTGCTCATTCCCGATGCGGCGATTGGCACCGAGCAGTCGCGCAAGTACGTGCTCGCTGTCGACGACGGCGGCGTCGTGCGGCAGAAATACGTCGTTCCCGGCCAACTCGACGATGGGCTACGCGTGATCAAAGAAGGCCTCACTACCTCGGACCGCGTCATCGTCAAGGGACTGATGCGTGCGCGCCCGGGCGTGAAAGTGGCGGTGGAAGGCGAGGGAGCCAAAACTTCGGCCGTCCGCAAAGCCGCCGATCAGGCCAAGGCCGACTGAGACCGGCATGCGAATTTCGCACTTTTTTATCGACCGCCCGATCTTTGCCGCTGTGATCTCGATTATCTTCGTGATCCTCGGCACGGTCTCGTTCTCGCGCCTGCCAATCGCACAATATCCCGAGATCGCGCCGCCCTTGATCAGCGTCACCGGGCAATATCCCGGTGCCAGCGCCGAAGTCGTGGCCTCGACCGTAGTGACGCCGATCGAGCAGCAGATCAATGGCGTTGAGAACATGATCTACATGGCGTCGAACTCGACCGCCGACGGGCGCTTCTCCATCGCGGTCAGCTTCGAACTCGGCACCAATCTCGATATCGCGCAGGTGCAGGTGCAAAACCGCGTCGCCATCGCCACGCCGCGGCTTCCTTCCGACGTGCGCAACATCGGCGTGGTCGTCCAGAAAAGTTCGCCCGACCTGATGATGGTCGTGCACCTGTATTCACCGGATAAATCGCGCGATGCGTTGTTCATCTCAAATTACGCCACACTCGAAGTGACCGACGCGGTCACACGAGTCGACGGGGTCGGATCAATCACCGTATTCGGCGCCCGCGATTACTCGATGCGGGTGTGGCTTGATCCCGATCGCCTGCAATCCCTGGGCCTGACCGCCACCGACGTGACCAACGCTCTGCAAGGCCAGAACATCCAGGTCGCCTCCGGCATTCTCGATCAACCGCCGGTGGCGAAACCCGGTGCCTTCCAGATCGCGGTGCAGACTCTCGGGCGGCTGGCGGATCCGGAGGAGTTCGCCTCGATCGTAATCAAACAAACGCCGGGAGCCGTAGTGCGGCTCAAGGACGTCGCCAAGGTGGAACTGGCCGCCCTCGACTACTCGTCGAATTCATATCTCGATCACTACCCCGCCGTCGCGCTGGCCATCTTTCAGCGCCCCGGCTCGAATGCGCTCGAAACCTCGCACGCAGTCAGGGAGCTGATGGAAAAGCTGTCGAAGCGTTTTCCGTCCGGCGTCAAGTACGACATTTTCTTCGATCCCACTCAATTCATCCAGGAATCCGTCAATGCGGTAATCGAGACGATCGGCGAAGCCATCGTGCTTGTCGTATTGGTAGTTATTCTCTTCCTGCAAACCTGGCGAGCGGCGATCATTCCGCTTGTCGCCATTCCGGTATCGCTGGTCGGCACTTTCTTCTTCATGGCCGCGTTTGGCTTCACCCTGAACAATCTGTCGTTATTTGGACTGGTGCTGGCAATCGGGATAGTGGTCGACGACGCTATTGTCGTCGTAGAGAATGTGGAACGTAACATCGCGACTGGTCTTGCGCCCCGCGAGGCGGCGCGGAAAAGCATGGACGAAGTCGGCTCGGCGCTGATCGCCATTGCGCTCGTGCTCTGCGCCGTGTTTGTGCCTTCGGTGTTCATCACCGGCATATCCGGGCAATTCTAACGGCAGATAGCGCTGAAGATCGCGGGCGCCACGATTATCTCGCTTATCGTCTCGCTGACGCTATCGCCGGCGATGTGCGCGCTTCTGCTCAAACGCCATGATCTCGGGCACCGCGACCGCTGGTGGGAGGTGCCAATCCATCGGTTCTTTGGCGGCTTCAATTGGGCATTCGAGCACCTCGGTTCGGGGGTTTCCTGGCTTGCCGGGCGTACCGTCCGACGTGCAGCGATCATGTTCGTGATCTACCTGGTCGTGCTTGCGTTCGGCCTTAATCAATTTCGCCGGACGCCGGTCGGCTTCATCCCGCAGGTCGATGCCGGCTACATGATTGTTGTCATTCAGCTGCCGCCGGGCGCCTCGCTCGCGCGCACCGACGCCGTGCAGCAACGCGCGCTCGACATGGCGTTGCAGGTGCCGGGCGTCGATCACGGCGTAAACGTTGTCGGTTTCTCCGGGGCGACCTTCACCAACGCCCCCAACGCGGGCGCGATCTTTCTGACGCTCAAGCCGTTCGCCGAACGCGCACACGATCCGCACCAATCGGCGCCGGCCATTCAAACAGAGCTCAACAAGCGCCTGTCCAAAGTTCAGGAGGGCTTTCTGATTGCTGTATTGCCGCCGCCGGTGCGCGGCATCAGCAATTCCGGCGGGTTTCGCATGATTATCGAGGATCGAGCTGGACGCGGCGCCGCAGCACTGCGCGATGTCGCGGCCGAGTTCATGGCGCGAGCCGGCCGCACGCCGGGCATCGAACACGTCTTTACGCTGTTCGAGACATCGACGCCGCAGGTCTATCTCGACATCGATCGTACCAAAGCCCAGCTCCTTGGCGTCAACGTGCAGGACGTCTTTAACGCCCTGCAAGTTTATATCGGCTCGGCGTATGTCAACGATTTCAACCTGTTTGGGCGGACTTTCCGTGTCACTGCGCAGGCGCGCGACGAGGACCGGCGCAATGTGGCCGATGTTCTCAAGATTCGCGTGCGCAATGCCAACGGCGATACGGTGCCGCTCGGATCATTCACCACGGTGCACGACATTTCCGGGCCGTTCCGTGTGCCGCACTACAATCTATATCCCGCCGCCGAGATGGATGGCGCTTCCGTAGCCGGATATTCGCAAGGGCAGGGGATCGCGATTATGGACAAGCTCGCGGAGGAAACGCTCCCCGAGGGCTTCGCGACCGAGTGGACGTCGCTCGCGTTCCAGCAGATTCGTGCCGGCAATACCGCGATGTTTGCCTTCACCCTCGCGGTGGTATTCGTATTTCTCGTACTTGCCGCGCAGTATGAAAGCCTGACGCTGCCGCTGGCGGTCATCATGATCGTGCCGATGTGCCTTGTCGCTGCCATCACCGGCGTCATCCTGCGCGGGCAGGACAACAACATCCTCA
>JBAUGC010000816.1:0-1773 GCA_049679485.1 Xanthobacteraceae bacterium | reverse complement strand
AACGCGATGAACCGCGGCTTCGAGGAGTTCCACACCATGAACAAGGCATGGGACATCTCCGCGGCGCACGACGGAGTGCAGAACCAGGGCGTGTTTACGCGGAAGGAGTTTCGCGTGACGCAACCGGGGCAGGGGCAGGAGAAGACCGTGGCGACGCTCGAGGGCGATCACTACATCCTGCTGAACGCTTTGGGATCGCATGAGCTGGCCGACGGGAAATATCTGTACGATCCGCAGACGAAGACGATTGCGGTGCAGTGGATCGAGGGGATTGGGAGCGAGAAGGCGGCGGCTCCGCAAGCGCGGCTAATGGCGACGGTGATCAACGGGATTCTCCGACAGCAATTGCCGTGGGGGTTGGTGTTGCTGGGTGTGTTTCTGGTAATTGCGATCGAGTTGATGGGGGTGCGGTCGCTGACGTTTGCGGTGGGATCATACCTGTCGATTGCAACGACCCTGGCCATTTTTGCCGGGGGCGTGGTGCGGTGGATGGTGGATCGCGCCATGGAGAAATCCGGCGCGAGCGCGGAGAACGAGAGCGAGATCAGTCCGGGCTCGCTCTACGCCAGCGGGTTGATCGCGGCGGGCGGCATTGTGGGGCTGATGGGCGTGGGGATGAAGCTGTGGGAGAGCGTGAGCGAGCGGAACAACCCGATCCAGTTGCCGCAGGCGTTCCTGTACAACGACTGGGTGTCGGTGCTGATGTTCGCGCTGCTCGCCGGGTCGCTGTACTACTTCGCGCGCAAGCCGCTGGGGAAATAGGACAGGTTGCGGGTGCAGGTGCAGGCGTTCCTCGTCAGCGCAGGAACGCCTCGGGCAGACCTCCATCGACAGGAATGAGATGCCCGGTGGTGCAACGCGTGTGGGGACCGGCGAGGTAGAGAATCGCCTGAGCGCAGTCCGCAGGATCGATGGGCTGATGCGTGAGGGTGCGCTGCGCATAAAACGCGGCGAGCTGGTCTCGCAGGTCGTCGTCGGAAGCGGCAGGATCGAACGCGAGATTGTATTTGGTGAGTGAGCCGATGACGCGCTCGCGCGGGAACATCGTCGATCCCTTGACGACGGTGGCCGGACTGATGCCATTAACGCGGACTTTGGGAGCGAGGGAGACAGCCAGCTCGCGCACAAGATGGCTGAGCGCGGCTTTGCTGACATCATAGGCCTCGCTGCCGCGCTTGGGAACGACAGCATTCGCAGAACTGGTCAGGACGATGGCGCCGTCGAGGTCCTGGGCGGCGAAGATCTTTGCGGCTTCGTCGGCGAGGATATAGTTCGCGGTCACATTGAGGTCGAGGGTGGAAGACCAGGCGGCGTCAGTAGGCGATGAGGGAAAGATCGCGGCCGTATTGATGAGGATGTCGGCGCCGCCATAGAGGGCGACGGTCGCTCGGAGAGCGGCGACAATGCTGTCGCGGCTGCGGATGTCGATGGCCGTGGCGGCGACGGCTTATTTGCCGGCGATGGGACGGAGCTCCTGGGCGACGGCTTCGGCTCCGGCGAGATCGCGGTCAGCGACAACGATGGCTGCGCCGCGTTCTGCGGCCAGGAGAGCGGCGGCGCGGCCGATGCCGCTGGCTCCGCCAACAATGAGAGCGATGCGGCGGCTGAGTTCCTTTTCCGCAGGCTGCCGGCGGAGCTTCGCATCCTCAAGAAGCCAGTATTCGATGCGAAAGGCCTCGGAGGGCGGCAGAGCAACGTAATTAGCGTGCGACTGGAAGGCGGAGCAGGGTGCGGCGGGTCCGGCCTGGGGAAAATCGGTCACCAGCGTTTCGC
>JBAUGC010000815.1:0-1943 GCA_049679485.1 Xanthobacteraceae bacterium | reverse complement strand
GAACAAGGGTGCGAAACGTCGTTTCGTCAGCAGGGACGTCGACATGGCTCTGCAGCCTTTTGCTTTCCAGTTGGCGATTGGTCGGGGGTCATTTTAAACGCTCACGCACGTCTTGGCGACGTTGAAGTCTAGGCGACGTCAAAGTCCTGCCAACGTTGGATCATGGCGGAAGACCGCCCGGAATATCCTCCTGTCCGCGACCGTTCCTCTTCGATTCCGCTGCGGAACCGGAATGATCACGACCGGCGAAAGGCTTTGGAGTTAGTGGTTGGGTCAAATGATCGCAACCCTCAATGGAGGACGATTTGTGAATAGGCAAAGTAGTATTGTGACATTTACTGCCGAAGCGACTAACGTTCGCACTCTTGATCAGCCAAAACTGGGGCGACGCAATGGCTAGCTGGGTGAAATGCACGCGCAAAGTCGATAATGCGCTGCTCTACGTGAATCTCGATCTGGCGGTGTCCGTCAGATGGAATGATCTTGAAGGTTTTACCGCAGTGTCATTTGGCGGAGGCAAGGAGAATACCGTACGCATCCTCGAGCATCCGGACGACCTCGTTAAGGCGGAAGGCTCGGCTGGGAACGGCAAGAAAACACGCCGGGCTGAAACCGCCCCGTAGCATCGGCTCAAACTGGCAGCCAACGCGCTATTCGGCGATCATTCGGCCTTTTGCCGTGGCCTCGTGATATTCGCCGATGAAGTCGTAGCTGCCGGGATTGAGCGGACTGATGTGCACGACACCCTGCGACTTGCCGGCGATGACCTTCTCGACCTTGAGCGCCGACGAATCGAACTCCTCCGAGAGCGGATCGGCATTGATGACGGTCAACGCTATACGCTTGCCGGCTGGTACGTGCAGTTCTGCCGGCTCGAAGCGATGATCGCGAAGCGTGATCGTCGCGGTAAACGCGTCCTCGGCTCGCGCGTTGACGGATGAGGCGGCCAATGCCGCGATGATCAAGAATGCTGATGGGCGCATGATGTCCGGCGTCAATCGTGAGCTTCTTTGCTCGGAAAATGGAACGTCCAGGTCTCCGAAAACGGCTGCCACCAATCGGGCACCCCGGTTTCCTTATCGACGTGGCGGACGAAACCGGCCTTCGACGGCGGCTCGAAATGGAAGGTCAGGCGATAGTCACCGTCGCCCGCAAGGTTGACGTTGTTGGCGTAGTGCGGACCGTCGCCCGCGGTCATCGCCAGGAGCTTGCCGGATTTCTTGAACTTGGACCCGACTTTCTCGATCGTGTACGAGATCGTCACATAGGGAATCCACTCGTCTTCCTTGAAGCCGTGCTTGTCATCCTTGGTTGCGTGCACGTCGACTTCAAGATGAACGGCGTTCGGCCCCATATCCATGCCCTTCACCATCGGCTCCATCTCGATACCCAGCAGATAATGCGGGACGAGCTGCATGGCGTTCTTGACCACCGGCTCGCCGACATAGAATTCCTTGGCCGCCGCCGGGAACGTAGCCAATGCGACGCTGGCGAGTGCGGCGATCAGATTTGTGTGCATGGTGCGTCTCATAATGGCTTCTCCGATTGCGCTGTCCCGGCGCGCGGCCGGGGGAGCAGTTTTACTTTAGAATAAAGAAAAACTGCTGTCTTTTCAGCATGTTGCCCTAACAGGAAAAGAACCGGCCGACAACATTGTGGGCTTTTTGCCTCAACCCCTTTTGCGCCCGAAGCGGCGTGGACCGGTATCGGTGACGCCGAGGTGAAGTTCCAGCGCACCGCGGTCGTGCAACAAAGCCGCGCTGTCGGCGGCGTGGACCACGGCGCCGCGTTCGATGATGATGGCGTGGTCGGTGACGCCGAGAATTTTCTTGGCGTTTTGCTCGACCAGGATAGCCGACATGCCTTCGTCGCGAATGATGCGCCGGAGCGCCTTCAGCAATTCCTCGACGACGATAGGCGCCAATCCCTCGAGCGGCTCATCC
>JBAUGC010000814.1:0-2075 GCA_049679485.1 Xanthobacteraceae bacterium | reverse complement strand
AACCCCAGACGCGATCGAGCAGATTGTCGCGGGCATCGATGTCGACGGGCATTTCGTTGCGAATTTTCACCATGGCCCACTCCCTTCGCCTTTGAACGGAGCTGTCAGTTCGAGGAGGGTTGATGATAGGAGCCGGCAAAGCCGGCTCCCGGCGAGGTTAGATGTGGCAGCCTTAGATGTGAAACGTCTTCAGCGGCGCGAAGCCGTTGAAGGCGACGGCCGAGTAGGTCGCCGTATAGGCGCCGGTGCCTTCGATCAGGACTTTGTCGCCGATTTCGAGGCTCACCGGCAGTGGATACGGCACCTTCTCGTACAGTACGTCCGCCGAGTCGCAGGTCGGCCCGGCGAGAACGCAGGGCCCGAGTTCGCCGTCGCGCGGCGTGCGGATCGGGTAGCGGATCGACTCGTCCATGGTTTCGGCGAGACCGCCGAACTTGCCGATGTCGAGATAGACCCAGCGCACGTCGTCGTTTTCGCTCTTCTTCGAGACGAGCACGACTTCGGCTTCGATCACGCCGGCATTGCCGACCATGCCGCGGCCCGGTTCGACGATAGTCTCCGGGATACGGTTGCCGAAATGCCGCCGCAGTGCGCGGAAGATCGCCGCGCCGTAGGTTTTCACCGTCGGCACGTTCTTCAGGTACTTGGTCGGGAAGCCCCCGCCCAAATTGACCATCGAGAGCGTCATGCCGCGATCGCCGCAGTCGCGGAATACCGCGGCCGCGGACGCAAGCGCCCGGTCCCAGGCATGCGGGTTGCGCTGCTGGGAACCGACGTGGAACGAGATTCCATAAGCTTCCAGTCCCAGCTTGTGCGCATGCTCGAGCACGTCGGCCGCCATTGCCGGCTCGCAGCCGAACTTGCGCGACAGCGGCCATTCCGCCCCGACGCAGTCGGAGAGGATGCGGCAGAACACCCGGCTGCCCGGCGCCGCGCGGGCGATCTTCTCGACCTCGGTCTGGCAATCGACCGCGAACAGACGCACGCCGAGCGCATAGGCTCGCGCGATGTCGCGCTCCTTCTTGATCGTGTTGCCGTAGGAGATGCGGTCCGCGGTGGCGCCGACCGCGAGTACCATCTCGATCTCGGGGACCGAGGCGGTATCGAAGCAGGAGCCGAGCCCGGCGAGCAGCGACAGCACCTCGGGCGCCGGGTTGGCCTTCACGGCGTAGAACACGCGCGTGTCGGGCAGTGCCTTGGCGAAGCCGAGGTAGTTCTCGCGGACGACATCGAGGTCGACGACGAGGCAGGGGCCCTCGTCGTGACGATTACGCAAAAAATCGTGGATGCGCGCGGTCATTGGCGCTCTCCTCACCAAGTTCAATGAGCCTCGCGGCTCGGATTGAAGTTCAGGCGACGTTCGTCGCCCGGCGTCAGCGGGTGAGGGTCGGCGCCATGGCGTGCGGTGGAGACACGGACAAGGCGACGGGCTCTACACCCGAAGATGCTGCCTTGGCTTGGAGTGGAATGACCCGCTCCGCACGGCCGGCAAAGATGGACAAGCCTCTAATGGTGTCGGCCTTTGGAGGGCCGACGAGACCAGAGAAGCCCGCTCCGTCGTTGCTTTAAGCCGCGTCCCCCGTTGAGCGCGGGGTGCGCCGGTTTCGCCTCCGGCTGCCGGTTAAGTGGTTCGGAGCTCAGGCCGCCGAGAAGACTTTCGGCGTTTGCTCCGGGCGGCTGTCCGGCCTCTTGTCCGGATGCCCACCAACCGGCACGCGGCCACAGGCACGTGCGAAATTGGGCGAGCGCGACATAAGCGTGTTGGCCGAGTGATGCAAGAGTTTTTTGTGTTCGCGACGATTTTTTTCGCGCGCGCGATCCGAAATGGTTAGGCGAGTGTTGTGTCGCCACGCCGCCGCGATCAGTTTGATGGTACGCGCGCGTCGCCGCGCGAGCGTCGCGCCACCAGAATGGCGGCTGCTGCGCCGAACGCGCCGAGAGCAAAGACGGAAGGATAGCCGAAGGCGCCGGCTATCAGTCCGGTTGTTGGTCCGGCGAGGCCGAAGCCGACATCGAAGCACGCGACATCGGCGCCGAGCGCGGCGCCGCGGCTGGCGGGCGGCACGTGCTTGACC
>JBAUGC010000813.1:0-5216 GCA_049679485.1 Xanthobacteraceae bacterium | reverse complement strand
CGGCTCAAATTGCCGCATCGATTAAGAATGAATTGGCGCGACACGGGCTTTGATGTGAACCAACGGGCGAAATGCAACTAAAGACTAATGCGCCGCCGCGATCATTTCACGATAAGGCGGCTTGACTAGGCTCGCAGCCGCGCCTCCTGCCGGGCTCGTCATCGCCTGGCTATCGCGCTTACAGTCCGCCCATCTTGCAGATGAGCTTCCACGCCTCCGCCGTCACAGGCTGGACCGACAGGCGGGAATATTTCACCATCGCCATGTCTTTCAGTTTCGGCTCCGCTTTGACCGCGGCAAGCGTCACCGGCTTCGGCAGCGGCTCGACCGCGGCTGTCGTCACCGCGACCCAGGGCTCGCCCTTGGCCGCGGTCGGATCGGGATAGTGCTCCTTGATGATTTCGCCGATGCCGACGACCTGCTTCTCGTCGCCGGTGTGGTAGAAGAAAAACTTCTCGCCCTTCTTCATCTCCTTGAGATGCCCTCGCGCGGTGAAATTGCGCACGCCGCTCCACGTCTCGCCCTTGGCGCCGCGCTTTAACTGATCGTCCCAGGAAAACTCCTCAGGCTCGGTCTTCAACAGCCAGTACGCCATGATCTTAGCCCTCCGCCTTGAACGGCCGTGACAGTAATGACTCGATCGCCGTATCGACACTCATCTTACCGTCAAGCATCGCGGCAACGGCAAACGAGATCGGCATGTCGATGCCACGTTCGCGCGCCATCTGCACCAGCACCGATGCGGTGAACGCGCCTTCAGCGAGACCGGTGTGGATGGCTTCGGGCTTTTGACCGCGGGCAAGATTGACCCCGAAGTTGAAGTTGCGCGACTGCGGGCTTGAGCAGGTCAGGATCAAATCGCCGAGGCCGGAAAGCCCCATCATCGTCTCCGGCTTCGCTCCGTAGGCGCGGCCGAAGCGCACCAGCTCGGCGAAGCCGCGCGTCGTTAGCGCCGCGGCAGCGCTGGCGCCGAGCCCTCGGCCGGCAACGATCCCGGCGGCAATGGCGAGCACATTCTTGGCGGCGCCGCCGATCTCGACGCCGCGCACGTCGGTGGAGTGATAGGGACGGAAACTTGCCGAGCCGATCGCCTTCGCCAGTTCGCCGGCAAGCTTGTCGTCATTGGCCGCCAGCGTGACCGCCGTCGGCATGCCGCTTGCCACATCGGCGGCAAAGCTTGGTCCGGACAGAATCGCCGGCGCTGCAGCGGACGCGCATTCGGCGATCACTTCGGTCATGAACTTTTCGGTGCCTCGCTCGATCCCCTTGGCGCAGACGATCACCGGCGTGCGTGGTGCGATCAACGGCGCGAGCGATTCTGTTACCGCACGAACCGCCTGCGCGGGCACTACGAGCAAAATCGCCGGGGCGCGGGCGGCGGCGGCGGGATCGGCGGCGATCGCGATGCTGTCGTCAATCCGCACTCCGGGCAGGAACCGGCTTTCGCGTCTGCTGGCGATTTCCGCAGCGTGAGCGGCGTCGGGCTCCCACAGTGTAACGCTGCGCCCCGCGCGCACGCAGGTCAGCGCCAGCGCTGTACCCCAGGCGCCGGCGCCGATGACCGCGATGTGGTTGAACGCCATGGCTTTGAGCGCGGGTGGTGGACGTCGCGACTATAGCAGTTCGCCGCGCAGCAATTTCGGGACTTCGCCGACGAGACCGGCGGCCTCGCGGATAAACAGCCGCTTGAGCCCGGGTACCCGGTCCACCATGCCGAGGCCGACGTCGCGGAAGAGCCGCAGCGCCGCGGAGCGGTTGGAGAACAGGCGATTGAGCCCGTCAGTCGCAAGCCCCATTGCCATGGTGTCGAAGCGCCGCCAGCGCTGATAGCGTTCGAGGACATCGGCGGCGCCCGGATCGAGACCGAGCCGGGCGGCATCAACGATCACTTCGGCGAGCGCAGCGACATCCTTCAGCCCCATATTGAGCCCCTGGCCGGCAATCGGATGAATAACGTGCGCGGCGTCGCCTATGAGCGCCAGGCGCTCGGCGATGAACGAGCGCGCCACGTAGAACCCGAGCGGGTGAACACGGCGCGCGCCAACCGAGGTGATGTCGCCGAGATGCAACTTGAAGCGCTTCTCAAGCTCGCCATGGAACGCGGCAGCGGGCAACGCGACGATACGCTCGGCGTCGCGGGTGGTTTCGGTCCAGACGATCGAAGAGCGCCGGCCCTTCAGCGGCAGGATGGCGAACGGTCCGGCCGGCAGAAAGTGTTCCTCCGCGCGGCCGTTATGATCGCGTTCGTGACCGACATTGATAACGATCGCCGACTGACCGTAGTCCCAGCCGTACACGGCGATGCCGGTGCGCTCGCGGATCGAGGAATGGGCGCCATCGGCGGCGATCAACAGGCCCGTCGCGACGGTGGTGCCGTCTGCAAGCTCGACGTCGAAATGATCGGAGGTTTTCGCTTGCTCCGGAGAAAACTTGGCGACTGCGCTCGCTCGCAGCTCAATTCCGGCCTCTCGCGCCTTGGCCTCGAGCGCAGCGATCAGAAAGCGGTTCTCGATCATATGGGCGAACGGCTCACCTTCCTCGACTTCGCCGGCAAAGGTGAGAAAAGCCGGCCGCAGCGCGTCGTCGAGCCGGCTGTCGGTCACCACCATGTCGAGGATCGGCTGTGCCTGCTCGGCCACGGCTTGCCAAACGCCAAGCGTCGCGAACAGCCGGCGTGGCGCCGCAACGACCGCCGAGGCGCGCTCATCGTCGATGTGGCTCTTGCCGAGCGTCGGATCGGCGACGGTTACGGAGAACGATGGCCCGAGTCCCTGGCGCAGCGCGACGGCAAGTGTCAGGCCGGCAAAGCCGCCGCCCGCGATCAATACGTCGATTTGGCCATCCCGGAGCATAACAATACGCAAGCCTGTACAGGTACGCCTGTTCCGGGCAGCATAGCATCGCTCGTCAACCGTGCGAATTCGTCAGCACGGCTGCATCGCCGTCGTTTTCTCCGGGACGCAGATTGGAACTTGATTTATGTCGGCCGCTATCCAGGACGTCGTTTCCATCCTCGATCTCGAGCCCTTGGAAGTGAACCTGTTCCGCGGCCGCTCGCCGCAATCGCGCTGGCAGCGAGTGTTCGGTGGTCAAGTCATCGGCCAGGCCTTGGTCGCCGCCTGCCGCACGGTAGAGGACGTGGCGTTACGTCCGCCGCATTCGCTGCATGCCTATTTCCTGCTTGGCGGCGATCCCAAAGTCCCGATCATCTACGAGGTCGACCGTATTCGTGACGGCAAGAGTTTCACCACGCGCCGCGTGGTGGCAATTCAGCACGGCCGCGCAATCTTTTCCACCGAGGTATCGTTCCACATCGCCGAAGATGGCTGGATGCACCAGTTCGAGATGCCTAAAGTGCCGAAGCCGGACGAACTGCCAAGCGAAGCTGAAGTGCGCGATCGCCTGCTGCCGCTGATGTCCGACCCGGTCCGTCGCTATTACGAGCGTGAACGGCCGATCGAGCTGCGGCCGGTCGAATACGGCCGGTACCTCGGTCAGAAGCTCGATGGCGATCGCTTCCACATCTGGATTCGCGCGACCGGACGTCTGCCGGACGAGCCGGCCATTCATCAATGCGTGCTGGCCTATGCCTCGGACATGACATTGCTCGACACCGCACTCGTTCCGTTGGGCAAGACCGTCTTCAACGAAGACGTCATGGCCGCGAGCCTAGACCACGCATTGTGGTTTCACCGGCCGTTCCGCGCCGACGAATGGCTTCTATACGCCCAGGACAGCCCGAATCTCGGCGGCGCGCGCGGTCTCGCGCGCGGCTCGATCTTCGCGAGCGACGGCACCTTGGTCGCCTCCGTCGCCCAAGAAGGCTTGCTGCGTCAGCGCCGTGACGAGAAGTGACTTAATTCTCGGCGGTAATGCCGATATGGTGTGCACACCACCCTCGAACCGAGTGTCCTCATGAAACTCGTTACCGCCATCATCAAGCCGTTCAAGCTCGAAGAGGTCCGCGATGCTCTACTGGCGCTTGGCGTGCACGGCATGACGGTGACCGAGGTCAAGGGCTATGGCCGGCAAAAGGGCCACACCGAGATCTATCGCGGCGCCGAATATCTGGTGAACTTCCTGCCGAAAATCCGCATTGAAGTCGCGGTCCCCGAAGATCGCGCCGACAAAGTCGTGGAGGCACTCGCCACTTCGGCGAAGACCGGACAGATCGGGGACGGCAAAATCTTCGTCACGCCGATCGAGCGCGCGGTTCGCATCCGCACCGGCGAAACCGACGCCGATGCGTTGTGATCGCGCGGCGTCCCAACGCGCCGGTTTCGCACCGAAACGGCTAAAGCTTCCCCTCCAGTTAGTCACAGTCGCTCACCGGGCCCCATAGCAATCCGCCTAATTATTAGGCATAGGGGAGCGCCTATCTTGTGGGCGGCCTGCTTGGCGCCGGCAATGGGGAGGGCAACGGGCTAATTCGTTGTTGAATATCAGGTCATTGCAGCCGTTTTTGGTGAACTGGCACGGCGTTTGATTCCTGTGCGGGGCCATGCCGCAAGAAAATGATTTTCGCGCGGCCGAGGCTGGCTTGGGGTCGTCTCGTCGAATCGAGTGCGCGAGGACGGCGAGGGGGAGAATAAATCAATGAAAATCGTCATGGCCATCATCAAGCCGTTCAAGCTCGACGAGGTCCGCGACGCGCTGACGAAAATTGGCGTGCAGGGACTGACCGTCACCGAGGTGAAGGGCTACGGCCGACAAAAGGGCCACACCGAGATTTATCGCGGCGCCGAATACGCGGTGAGCTTTCTGCCCAAGATCAAGCTCGAAATCGCCTGCGCCGCCAATCAAGTTGACAAAGTCATCGAGACGATCTCGTCGGCGGCGAAGACCGGACAGATCGGCGACGGCAAGATTTTTGTGTTCGGTCTCGATCACGCCGTGCGCATCCGCACCGGCGAAACCGACGCCGCTGCCCTTTAACAAATCCCGCACCCGCCTCTCGACTGGACAGGAGTGAACAATGAATTCGATCAAGATATCCCGTGCGGGGCTGCTCGCTCTCGCTGGAGCGCTTTTGCTCGCCATTATGCTGAGCCTGCCGACGTGGCATGCCTCGTACGCGGAAGACGCACCGGCCGCAGCGCCGGCGGCCGCAGCCGCCGCTCCGGCAACACCTCCGGCGTGCGACGGCAATGCCAAGCCACCGGTGCTCGAAAACTGCACGCCCAATTCCGGCGATACCGCCTGGATGCTCACCTCGA
>JBAUGC010000812.1:0-12607 GCA_049679485.1 Xanthobacteraceae bacterium | reverse complement strand
ATCCAAAGGCAAGCATCCTCAAGTCGGGTCGAGTGGTTTTCAATATCAAAGGAAACGACTATCGACTGATAACGCGTATTCAGTATCAGGCAGGGGTCGTAGCCGTGCGCTTCTTCGGGACGCACGGCGAGTACGACAAGATCGATGCGGAGACGGTGTAATGGACGCAACCCTAATTTTGATCGACAGCCATAAAGAGCTGGCTCGTGCTCGTGCGCTCGTCGATCAGCTCTGGGGTTCGGACGACCCCGTCGATATCGCGCGGTTGCAAGCCCAAGCACGTCTGATAGCCGCCTTTGAGGAGAGCAAATGGCCGCGCCGGCCGCTGCGCACGGCCGACTTGATAAGGCATCTGATGGACCAACACGATCTCACACGTGCCGATATGGTGCCAATCTTGGGAACCCCAAGCCGCGTTAGCGAGGTGCTGCGCGGCAAGAAGGAACTCAGCATGGGCATGGTGCAAAGACTGCGCGCTCGATTTCACGTCCCGGCGGAATTGCTGCTGCCGCCGCCGAAGAAACCGCCGGCACGGCGCCCGACCAAGCGAGCCGCTGCCTGAAAAGCTCCGCTTGCCTATTCCGCCGGCTGCTTCGGTTTTGGCCTGATGAACGTGCGTTTGAGATTATCCCACAGTTCGATCTTGGCACCGTTCCGGTGCATGATGGCGCTTTGCTGCGCGACCGAGAGCGTGTTGTTCCAGGCCCAGTAGATTACCAATCCCACGGGAAAGCCGCCGAGCATGAAGGTGAAGATGATCGGCATGTAATTGAAGATCATCTGCTGCGTGGGATCGGGCGGCGCCGGATTGAGCTTCATCTGCACCCACATGGTGACGCCCATGATCGCCGGCCAGAAGCCGAGGTGCAGGAACGAGCCGAGCACCGGGATGATCGTCGGATCGAATGGGACCAGCCCGAACAGGGTGAAGATGTTGGTCGGGTCCGGAGCCGAAAGATCGTGGATCCAACCGTAGAACGGCGCGTGCCGCATCTCGATGGTGATGAACAACACCTTATAGAGCGAGAAAAACACCGGAATCTGGATGGCGATCGGCAGGCAGCCGGCAACCGGATTGATCTTCTCCTTCTTGTAGAGCTCCATCATCGCCTGCTGCTGCTTCACCTTATCGCCGGCGTAGCGCTGCTTGATCATGGCCATCTCCGGCTGCACCGCCTTCATCTTCGCCATCGAGGCGTAGGATTTGTTGGCGAGCGGAAAGAACAGGAGCTTGACCAGCACCGTGACGATGAGGATGGCGATGCCGAAATTGCCGACCAAATGGAAGAAGAAGTCGATGGCAAGGAACATCGGCTTGGTGATGAAGTAGAACCAGCCCCAATCGATCAGCAGATCGAAATGGTTGAGGTGAAGCGCCTGGTTGTAGCCGCCGGCGTTGGCGAGCGGGAAATTGATGCCAACCACCGAGACTTCCTTGGCGCCGGCGAACAGCCGCGCGTCCGCGGCGCCGGTCGCGCCGGGCGCTACTGTCACCGGATCGAGCAGATAATCGGTCTGATAGGTCGGCTGTCCGCCGACTTCGCTGGCGGAGAAGCGCGCATGCACTTTGGCGTCGGTATTGGGCAACAGCGCCGAGGCCCAGTATTTATCGGTGAAGCCGAGCCAGGCGTCGGTGACGTCCCAATGCATTTCCTTCTTTTCGGCGATCTTCTTGTAGGTCTGCTCCTGCTCGCCATCATTGCCCATCACGCCAATCAGGCCCTCATGGAGGATGTAGTAGCCGAGCGTCTTCGGCGTACCGTGACGTGAAATGAGCGCGTACGGAAAGAGCGTGACCGGATTGCCGCTCTTGTTCTGCACCTCGTCTCTGATGGTGAACAGATAATGGTCGTCGACGGCGATGGTGCGGCGGAACCGTAATCCGGTGCCGTTGTCGTAGGTGAGCGTGACCGGATGGTCAACGCCGAGCGCGCCGCTGTGATCTTCCGTCCACACCGTATCCGGCCCAGGCACTTTTTCCGTCGTGCCAGAAGCGGGCACCCAGCCGAATTCCGCGTAATAGGCCCCCGGTGCGCCCGATGGCGAGAACAGCACAATCGGCGGCGAATGGGGATCGACGGTCTCCCGGTATTGCTCAAGCGCGAGATCGTCGAGGCGCCCGCCTTTAAGATCGATGCTGCCGTTCAACCGCGGCGTCGAGATGGCAATATGCGGAGACGCCGCGATCAGCGCCTCACGCGGACGCACTAGTCCTTGACCGGAAGTTCCGGCTACGCCGGGCACCGCGGGGGTGCCGCCTTGGGCCGGCGGCGTTGCCGGGTTCACGGGCTGTGCTGTCCCCGGCTGGACCTGTGCCTGTCCTTGGGCTTGGGCCTGCTCCTGTTGCTGCTGTTTCAGCAGCGCATCGTGCCGCTGCTTCTCCATCTGCGGATAGCCGATGAAATATTGCCAGCCGACCACGACGATCAGCGACAGTACGATGGCAAGGATGGTGTTCTTATGTTCGATCATTCAGCGCTCATGCGGCCTGGAGCCGGTCGGCTTCGAAGACGGAGTAGGCGGCAGCTTCCGGTTACGGCGCCGCGGCGGCGGCCGAGATGGCGAACCCGTTTCATGTAGTGGGTCCGGGCTTGCGCCACCAGTTCCCCTGCCAACTTGGGCGGCGATCCTGCCGAGTGCGACATCGAAATCCTGCATCATCTCGCCAAATGGCGCGGCCAGCGCGGTCCGCCGCCCGATCAGCACGTAGTCGTGCCCCGGAAATAGCCCCTCAGCGCCGGCCGCCGCCGACAGTCTGACAACTTCCCGTAAGCGGCGCCGCACCCGGTTACGTTCCACGGCGTCACCTACCTGTCGCGACACAGTAAAACCAACGCGGATCGCCCCGTCCTGAGCGCGGCGGCGCGCCTGCAAAACGAAGGCCCTGCCGGACACCCGCGCCCCACCCCCTACGGCCCGAAAATCGCTCCGGCGTTTCAGCCGTTCAACAACGACAGCGGAACGGGCGTGCCGATCACGCACTGAGCCGCTTGCGCCCGTGCGAACGCCGCGCCGCAACCACCTTGCGGCCGCCTTTCGTTGCCATGCGCGCGCGAAAACCGTGCCGGCGCTTACGCACCAATTTGCTCGGCTGGTATGTTCTTTTCACGGGATTTGCTCCGCTGCACGCGCAATTGGCGCGGCTTATACGGGACCCCTCCTTGGCCGTCAATGCGACGGCCTGACGGGCTTTTGCAAACAGCTTGCCCGCCGAACCGGAGCTATAGCATATGTGTGACAACGCTGAGACCCGGCCCCGCCGGAGTTTTGGCTTTTTTGCTGTGCCTGTAACGGGCGGCGCCCCGACATTTGCCCGAAGACTTACGCTTCAGACCATTACGTATTATGTGCCTGGCCTGAGGATTCGCCGCCAAGGTTTGCACGCATTGCGATGAATTCGGCAGGCTGATGGCGCCAGAGAGCAAAGAACTCAAACCGGCAATCTGCGTGATCGGCGCCGGCCCCGGCGGCCTTGCGGTCGCTTCGGCTGCGGCCTCGCGCGACGTACCGACGGTGTTGATCGAGAAAGGCCGCATGGGTGGCGAAAGCCTCAACCGCGGCAGCGTGCCGGCACAGGCGCTGATCGCCACCGCCGAGCACCTCACCGCGTTGCGCAACGGCAAGCGCTTCGGCATCAAGACGTGGCGCATCAGTGTCGATTTCGACGCGGTCAACGCAAACATACGCGACGTCGTCGATACGCTGGCGCCAAACGCCGCACGCGAACGCATGATCGGTCTCGGCGCCGAAGTCATCAAAGGCACCGCCCGATTCACCGACCCGCATACCGTCACCGTCGGCGACGTGACAGTAAAGGCGCGCCGCTTTGTGATCGCCACCGGCTCGATACCCATCGTTCCGGCGATTCCGGGGCTCTTTCACACTCCGCATCTCACCGAAGAGACTGTTTTCAGTCTCACCGAAATTCCCCGCCATCTTGTCGTCGTCGGTGCGGGCGCCGCCGGCCTCGAACTGGCGCAAGTGTTTCGCCGCTTCGGCTCCGATGTAACCGTGCTCGAAGCGGCGAAACCGCTGCAAAGCGACGATGCCGAGGGCGCCGCTGTCGTGCTCAACGCGCTGGCCTGCGAGGGCGTCAAAATACGAACCGGTGTGGAGATCGCCAAAGTCAGCCGCGCGCTCGCTAAGGTGCGGGTCGTGCTGGGCACCAACGGCGGCACCGAGACGATCGAGGGCTCGCATCTGTTGGTCACCGCGGGGCGTCAGCCGAACGTGGAGGACCTGGATCTCGATGCCGCCGGTATTCGCACTACCGCGCACGGCATCGTGCTCGACAAATCGCTGCGCACCACCAACAAGTCGGTCTATGCCGTCGGCGACGCCGCGGGCGGCCCGAAATATGTTCACGTCGCCGACTATCACGCGAGCCTGGTGATCCGGCATGCGCTGTTCCGTGCTCCGGTCCGCGTTAACCACGAGATCATTCCCTCGGTAACCTATACCGATCCTGAACTGGCCCAAGTCGGTTTCCTTGAAGAGGAGGCGCGGGCCCATGCCGGGGCTATTCGGGTGTTGCGCTGGCCCTTCCGGGAGAACGACCGGGCGCAGGTCGAGCAAACGATTGAGGGCCATATCAAAGTCATTACCGACCGAACCGGCGAAATCCTCGGCGTGACCATTGTCGGACCCAACGCCGGCGAGGCCATCGCTGCCTGGACGCTGGCGATCAGCGAAAAACTTAACATCGGCGCTATGGCCGGACTGGTGGTTCCCTATCCAAGCTATGCCGAGGTGGGAAAACGCGCGGCCATGACATATTTCACCGGCGGTTTGACGATTCCGCGGACGCGTCGCATCATGCGATGGCTGCGTCGCAGATAGCTTGGAAGACACGTAGGCTTGGATAGCGCAGCGAGGCTCAACGGATGAGCGATGAAACCGCCGCGCGGCCGGAGCCGGTCCGTGCGCCGCGCTTTGGACTTTCCGGGAAGCTCCTCGTCCTCACGATCCTGTTCGTGATGCTTGGGGAAGTGCTGATTTACGTCCCGGCGGTCGCCAATTTCCGGGTGAACTGGCTCAGAGACCGCCTGGCCAGCGCCTATACCGCCGCGCTCGTGCTCGAAGCAGCGCCGAACGGGATGGTCTCCGACAGCCTGGCCAAGCAGATCCTCGATTCGATCGGGGCGCGGGCCGTCGCGATGAAAATGGGCAAGCAACGCCGCCTGCTTGCCGTCGGCGACATGCCGCCGCCGATCAATCATGACTACGACATGCGCAACGTCATGACCTTCAATTCGATCACCGACGCGTTCATGTTGATGTTTGATACGCGCAAGAACGTGATGCGCGTCGTCGGTCCCGCACCGATGGGCGGCGACTACATCGAGATCGTCATGGACGAACCGCCGCTGCGCAAGGCGCTGCTGCACTATTCGGTCGACCTGTTGCTGCTCTCGCTGCTGATTTCGGGCATCACCGCGGTGCTGGTTTATCTGACGCTGCATTACACATTCGTGCGCCCGATGCGCCGGATCACCGCCAATATGATGGCGTTTCGCGCCGATCCGGAAAACGCCGCGCACATCATCGCGCCGTCGGCGCGCGCCGACGAGATCGGCATCGCCGAGCGCGAACTCGCCAGCATGCAGACCGAGCTCGCCTCAATGCTGTATCAGAAGAACCGGCTCGCTGCGCTCGGTCTTGCCGTTGCGAAAATCAACCACGATTTGCGCAACCTGCTCGGCTCGGCGCAACTCATCTCCGACCGGCTGGCGAGCCTGCCAGATCCGGGGGTGCAGCGCTTTGCGCCGAAGCTGATGCGGGCGCTCGAGCGCGCCATCGCCTTCTGCCAGTCGACGCTGTCTTACGGCCGCCTGCAGGAACCGCCGCCGGAGCGAAAGCCGATTTTGCTCGAGCCGCTGGTCGAGGAGGTGCATGAAACACTGGGCTTGGGCGCTGATGCCCCAATCCGCTGGATCAGCGCGGTCGAGCGTGACCTTGTTGTGGAAGCCGACTACGACCAGCTGTTTCGCATGCTACTCAATCTCGCCCGTAACGCCATGCAGGCGCTGGAGAGCCGTGCGGCGCGCGACCCCGGCCAGGACCAGATTCGCATCACCGGCCGGCGCGAGGGCGCGGTGGTGGTGATCGAGGTGTCCGATACCGGGCCGGGATTTTCCGACAAGGCGCGCGCGCATTTGTTTGAAGCATTCCAGGGTTCCACTCGCACCGGCGGCACGGGTCTCGGACTCGCCATCGCCGCGGAACTGGTACGCGCCCACGGCGGCGACATCCGCCTGGTCGAAGGCACGATTGGAGCGACGATTCGCCTGACTGTTCCCGATCGCGCGGTGGAATTAAGCACCCGCCGCAGTGCCCGCGCCCAAGGCTGAACGATCCAAACGCCATCGTCTCAAGGAGCCGGACGAACAATGGCAGAGTCCTCCATTCGCGATCTCGGCGAGCGATCGCATCTCGATGCCCTGCTGGCGACGGTTGGGCCGGTCGCGGGCCTGCACATTATTGACGTCGGTTGCGGCGAAGGGCAGTTGGCACGTGCCCTCGCCAATCGCGGTGCGCGGGTCACGGGCTGTGATCCGTTCATCGCGGAAACCGGTTGGACCACCCACGGCAGTGGCAGTTACCGCCTCCTCAAGGCGCCGGCCGACGCGCTCTCCGAGCCTGACCAGTCCGCCGATCTCGTGCTGTTTGTGTTCTCGCTGCATCACGTGCCCGAGGCGAAGCTCTACGGCGCGCTTGCCGAGGCTCGCCGGGTGTTGCGGCCTTCGGGGCGGCTTTACGTTGCTGAACCGCTCGCCCAAGGCCCCCATCAGCACATCATGGAATTATTTCATGACGAGACCGCGGTGCGAAAAGGTGCAGCTAATGCGCTCGTCAACTTTGCCAAACCGCATTTCGCGATGGACCAGATATCGAGCTACACCGACGCGCGAAGCTACTCAGACTTCGACACCTTCGCCGGCCGCATGATCGCCAATATGCGCTTCAACGGCTACACTGAGGCGGCCGTTTTGGCGCCCGATGTCCGTCGCCGCTTCGTCGAGGCCAACGCGAAATATCACGGCAAATTCGATCAGCCGGTTCGGATCGACTACTACTGTCCATGATCCGTCGCGCGTGCGTTTGATCGCCGCCCAATCCCGGCTAGATTGCCGCGCTAATCTGAGGGGGGCACGATGAATGTCGCGGCAGACGACGCTAATACAATGGTCTACGACGACTTCGCATCGGCCGGAGCGTGGCCGAGCGACAAGTGGTATCGGCATCTGCCGACGCCAGACCTGTGGGATCCGGCCGCCGCCGTCGCCTGCGGCAACGGCACGCTCTCGGTTCATGCGCCACGCTTCACGCTGACGCGGCCCGATGGCCACGACAACGTCAAGGCGCTGATCTATTCGACCGCGGAATTCAGCCCCGGTGAACACGGGCTGCTTACCGTTGAGGCCGACATGCGGGTCGAAACCGCGGGCACCGAGCACAATCCATTCGGAGCGGACGGCGGCGATGTACGTCTCGGCTGCGGCGCTTTCAACACCATCGATCTGAAGACATTCATGGTGTTCGACTTTTTCGTCAGCGACAACCGCATCGTGCCACTCTACGAGCGGCTGCCGTTCGGGCAGAGCAGGGATAATCCATATCCGGCCTTCACCGAATTGATCCCGATTGCCGTGCCGACATTGCCGGGCCAATGGCATCATTACGCGATCACCTACGACCGCACTCGCGACCGCGCCGAGTGGCGGGTGGACGGTGAGGTCGTAGCCGAGCGCGACGCCGTCGGCGCTCCGCCCGGCGAGCGCGGGCCGGTTGTGAAGATCGACAGCATCAAGGTCGGCGGTGGGCTGTTTACGCTATTCGGCGATCTGCTCAACGATCGGGCGCGTGCCGGCGATCGCGAGAAGATTCCCGGCCTCGATCCGCACTACACGCGAACTTTATTCGGCCAGGGCGCGAAGGTAGAGTTCAAGCCATTCAAGATTGTGCGAAAATGAGATGCAGGAGCGACCACATGGTGCAAGCGTCCCGAACCATCAAAGTCAATACCGATCCGCGTGAGCCGAAGCTGACCCGGAGCCTGGTGTGGCGTGGCCTGATGATGAAGGCGGAAAATCCGCTGCCGTTCGTCCCGGTCATCACCGCCTGCCGAATCGTCGAACGGCAAGGCGAAGACCGGTTCGTTCGCGAGATCGTCGATAAGGGCGACACCATCACCGAGGTCGTGACCCTGCACCCGGAGCGCACGGTCAAGTTTGAGCGCACCTCGGGCCGAGTGCTCGGCACCATCCTCAACGAAATCATAGAGGACGGCGACGGCGACCTGGCGCTCAAGTTCACCTTCAACCTTGAAGTTGAGGGAACCGAGCCCGGGAGTGCAGCAGAACGCGAGTTCGCCGGCGAGATGGAGGCGGGCTACTTGATGGCAGTCGCGGCAACGCTCAAAGCGGTGCGCAAGCTTGCCGCCGAGAACGCGCTGCCCGCCGCTTAGCAAAGTACAACTATCGAGGTCAACGCAAATGGCTCCGCAAGCCGGTCATTCCATCACGCGTATCAATCCGCCAGAGCTCGGCTCGCCGCCGGGCTATTCGCAGGTAGTGGACGTTCGCGCCGGCCACTTGATCTTCATTGCCGGTCAGACCGCGCTCAACCACGAAGGCGAGTTGGTTGGAAAGAACGATTTTGCTGCGCAGACCGCTCAAGTCTTTCACAACCTCGGCGCAGCGCTTGCCGCGGCGGGCTGCACCGCAGGCAATCTGATCAAGCTCACCGTATTCCTGCGAAACATGGATCATCTCTCGGCATACCGCGAAGCGCGGAACCGATTTTTTGCGACCGTCGCGCCGCCCGCGGCCCCTGCGGTCACCTTGGTGGAAGTGTCGAAACTCTACGGCGCGGACTTTTTGATCGAGATCGAAGCCATCGCCGCCGCCTGACAAAATTTTGGGTTTGTCGCGGGCGCTACAAATTTTTTGCTTCGCCGTCTCGTACTCCGCGTCACCGCAATCCCGCCTGTTGCAGCAGCGGAAACGTCTCAGCCTGAAAGCGCTTCATGTCTTCGACGTAACGCGGCCAAGTGAGCACGATGCCGTCGAAGCCGGCGCGCTGCAGCACGGAAAGTCCGTCGACCACCTGCTCCTTGGTGCCGATCAGCGGATAGCCGACCCAGCCGGCGATGAAATGTTCCTTCAGGGTGTGCAGTATCGGCGCGGGGATCGACTGCGAATTGATCCCCATGGTGTTGACCAGGTTCTCCACGCCCTCCCAGTCGCCTTTCTCAAAGACGCACTCCTTATAGAAAGCGCGCGCATCGGCCTCGGTGTCGTCCTGAAAAATGTAGGCGTTGGTCCAGACCTGGATTTCGCGCTTGCATTCATCCCACGCCGTCTTGCGCGAGGCTTCGACCCGTGCCCGCATGCTGTCGAGATCGTGGGCCTCCAGGTTGACGAAATTGACGTCGGCGTGGCGCGCGGCGAACTGCTTGCCCTTGGGCGAAACACCCGCGCTCATGACGGCAGGATGCGGCTTCTGCAGCGGCTTTGGCGCGAGGATTGCGCCTTTGACCTTGTAGAACTTGCCCTCGAAGTCGAACTCCTCCTCGCTGGTCCACAACCGCTTGATGATCTCGATCCATTCGATCGCCATGTCGTAACGGGTGTCGTGTTCCAGAAGCGGTGCGCCGAACATCTCGATTTCGGGGCGATACCACCCGGTCACGACATTGAGCGTGAAGTGGCCGCCGCTGATGTGATCGATGGTGGCGCCCTGCTTGGCGGCCATCACCGGGTGCATGGCCGGCACGTGCGAGGTGGCAAACACCGCCGGATGCTTGGTCAGCGCGCCCATGGCGGCAGCCCAGGTGAAGCACTCGAAGCCTTCGCCGTTGAAGTTGGTGCTGCCGCCGAAGCCCTTCCAGCGCCCCACCGGAACGACCGCTTCGAGCTGCATTTCATCCGCCATCCGTGCGATCGACTCGGTGCTTGGCCAATGGGCCTGCAAGACACCGTCGATGGACGACATGGTCGCCCCGCCGGACAGATTGCTGCAGAAGGTCCCAAGCTTCAGCTTGCGGTCGCTGAACAGCGGATTGCTCGCTTCGCGCAGCTGGTCCGCCCTGTTCCGCACATCCATGTGATGACCTCCCAACTTGATATTCCAATTATTGTTACAGTGTCGTCAGAACCCTAAGATGCCGCTCAGCCCATCGCAAGTCGCGGGTGCGATTGCTGCCATGCGGGTTTGTTAGACGCGGGAGGAGAAACAGCAATGATCACGCTCTACCATCACGGATCGTCGGTGTGCGCTGCCAAGGTCCGCATTGCGCTCGCCGAAAAATCGCTGCCGTGGCAAGGCGTCTACGTCGACATTTTGCGCGGCGATCAATTCGATTCGGCGTACATCAAACTCAACCCCAAAGCCGTCGTGCCGACGCTGGCCCACGACGGCAAAGTCATCATCGAGTCGACCGTCATCTGCGAATACCTCGATGAGTGTTTTCCCGACCCGCCGCTGAAACCCGCCGACCCCGAGCATCGCGCGGCGATGCGATTGTGGACCAAAGCAGTCGACGAGTTTCTGCATCCCGCCTGCGGCGAAATCACCTTCGCGAGCTGTCACCGGCACATCATCAAGCGTTTGTCGCCAGAAAAGCTGGCACAATTTCTCGACAGCACGCCGCCGATTTCGGTGACGGCGGACTGGCACGCACGGAAGAAGGAGATCGTGCTTCACGGCATGGCTGCGCCGCGCATCGACCGGACGTTCCGGCTGTACGACAGCTACCTGCAAAAAATGGAGGACACGCTAGCGGGCCGGCCTTGGCTGGCGGGCGACACCTACTCGCTCGCCGACATCGGCATGGCGCCGTACGTGAACCGGCTCGATATGCTGGGCATGTCGGAAATGTGGGTTGGCAAGCGTCCGCGGCTGACCGACTGGTTCGAGCGGATAAAATCGCGCCCGAGCTTCAAGCCGGCGTTGCTCGACATGTGCCCGCCCGATCTCACCAATGATCTTAAGACGTTCGGCACGCGGAGCTGGCCCGACGTAAAACGCCTGTTGGCGGCGTAGGTAGCCGTGGGCGAAGAAATGGCACTCGCGGGACGCGTTGCGATCGTCACCGGTGGCGGGCGTGGCCTCGGCCGCGCGATGACACTAGGGCTAGCCAAAGCCGGCGCGTCAGTGGTTGCGACCGCCGCGCGCGAGCGTGGCGAGGTTGAGCGCGTCGCCGCCGACGCCGCCAAAGCCGGCGCACCCGAGCGCGTGTTGCCCGTGCTCGCCGACGTAACCAGGGAGGAAGACTGCGCGCGTGTCGTGGCGACGGCGCTGGAGCGCTTCGGGCGTCTCGACATTCTGGTCAACAATGCCGGGCGCGGCATGAAATACGTCAGCGAAAATTTCATGACCGAGCCCACGCGTTTCTGGGACACGGCCCCCGAGACTTGGCGGTTGGTGATCGATACCAACGTGGTCGGTCCGTTCCTGATGGCGCGCGCGGCGGTGCCGCCGATGCTGGCGGCGGGATGGGGCCGCATCGTTAATGTCTCGATGAACGCCGAGACGATGCGGCGGCGCGGCTTCTCGCCGTACGGGCCGTCCAAGGCGGCGCTGGAATCCGAAACCATTATTTGGGCGCAGGACCTCGCCGGCACGGGGGTTACCGTCAACGCGCTCCTGCCCGGCGGCGCGACGCTGACGGGAATGATACCGGCGGACTTTCCCGATCACTTGCGTACGACTTTGCTCGACCCGGCGGTCATGGTGCCACCGCTGCTCTATCTGGCGAGTCCGAATTCCGATGGCGTCACCGGCCGGCGCTTTATCGCCGCAAAATGGCGCGAGGACAATCCAGAAGCAGCGGCCGCCGGCGCCGGCTGGTAGCAACCTACTCGGCGGCGTGAAAGGCCACGCGTTCCGCGGCGCGGCCGCCATTTGGGCCGCGGCGGCGCGGCGGCAGATCGTTCTCCGAGCCGCTTTGCAGACACCGGTTGTAATATTTGCGGAAGGTCTCCGAGCAGATGCGGCGCTATTCTGGGAGCAGGTGCGGCTCTATTCTGGCGGCTGCCAAACCGGGGCAGTCAAGCGGCGCTTGCCGTCCGGAGTGCGGCGCTCGCCGGCGTCTGACGGAAGCTTATCCCAGAGCTGGCAGGTGACCGCCTTGTGCTTCTGGTCGAGGCCCTCGCAGTAATTGGTGTATTCGCACAGGCGTACCTCCCGGCCGAAGCCGAGCTGGATTTTGCGAAACCAATCCGGATCGGCCAAAGATTGGCGCGCCGCACCGACGATGTCACAAACGCCGCGCGCCAAATAGTCCTCGGCCATTTCGAAATTATGGACGCCGCCGGCGCATACCACCGGCACCTGACTGCCGGCCTCGCGCACCGCTTTACGGATGGCGGCGGTCGGCGCGGCGTTCCTTCCGAACGGTCCGCGCTCGTCGGAGATAAACTGCGGCATGCACTCGTAGCCGCTCGGGCCGGTATAGGGATAGACGGCGCCGCCGACGGCCGGCTGCTTAGCATCATCGAACTTGCCGCCGCGCGATAACGAGATGAAATGCACGCCGGCCCGCGCAAAGGCGACGCCGAAATAGACCGCGTCCTCGACGCGGTTGCCGCCCTCGATGCATTCT
>JBAUGC010000811.1:0-4624 GCA_049679485.1 Xanthobacteraceae bacterium | reverse complement strand
TGCGCCGCATGAAGGCAACATTCACGCAACACGTTCAACGACTCTGGCGGCCTCGCAGCGTCGTCAACCAATTCCGGCCGCGGGCGCCACGTTTTCGCACAGCGCTTTATGATATTTTTTCCAGCGGGCACCCGCGCGAGCGATGCGTTGCGTCACGGTTGGAGCCCAATCAAGATAGAACTGACCATCAATAAACTAGGCAAATATATGAAGATGGAGGCGGGACTAGGCGTTGAGCTGACCGCGCCTCCATAGTTTCCGCACTAATCTCAATATGCTCTGGGCTCGCACCGATCCGCCCCCAAGTCCGCTTTCGGGGGCGAGGCGAAAATGGCTCGACAGGCAAAACTGGCTGGGTCGGTCGAAAAGCCTCAAACAGACATTCATTCGCTAAAGCTCGATTGACCACTTTGCGCCCGACTCGGGCACCCAAGTGAGTGCTAGCTTATTTCAACAGCAGACGTTCATTGGAACCGGCCCGGGCTGCGCGCCACCCCGCTCTGACGCGGGTTATGAGAAGTCAAAATAATCAGCTAGTGTCCTGACATTCCCAGGCTCTGCGGCATGGGAGCTGCGGCGAGCATCGATGGTAATGACCTCGACATCAAGTTTCCTTAAGTCATCGACGTCCTTTACCGTCAGCTGGCTAGTCAGATTACCCCACTGGTCCGGTGCCAGTTGTGCAACCCGGATGCGCTCGGGCTCGAACTCCTTCTTGAGCCCGGCGCACACGTCGACAATGCCGGGCATCTTTTTGAACGGGTGCGGCTGGACGGCACAAGCATAGTTGATGCGCCAATACGCCCACCAAGCGATCTCAGTCACACGATCAAGCTTTTTGTGGAACTGGGCGGATGTTTCATTCATTTCGTGCGGCGAGGTGAACCGGACGGCCAAACAACGTTCCCGCGACAATGCACGCGCTCTGATGCGTGGAGTTATGGGCACATCCCCGCCTAATCGAAGATCCCCAAGCATCTGGCGAAGCAGACGGCTCTTCCCGGCGTTCTGCTGGCCACAGACGAGTGAGCGCGTTTTCGATTTGCCTGTTCCATATCACTGCGTTTCTAACCCAATAGGTCGGCCGTTCCCAGCCCGGTCGCTGAGACCAGAGGCGTCCCGGACCGTATTTTTGAAATGAACGGCTGCCTATTCCAGCCTATTCGCAAAAACAGACACTGCTTTCGGCCCTTTCGCGCCTCTCCGCTCTGCTGACTCTCTTTTGCGTTCATTCGAATTTTTCGTAAAAATTTGAGGTCGATCTCTGGAATAATTAATCCGGTACCGCGACCGAGGGATCCTCGGCGGAAACGGACGTTTGAATGTCTGTCAAAGTCTTGCCCTTCGCCGCTGCCCAGTTGACCAAGTTTTGCGGCCTATAGCTTGGATCAGCTCGGCAGCGACCGAAGACCGACTTGTCAATCGTTTCATTGATCGTATGTATGGTAGTGATTGTCCGCGGCTCGGGAGCTCTCGCGATGGGACGCCAGTGCCGCATCCCATGTTGCAGCACAACCTCCTGTAAAACATCCGGGAAGTCTTTGTCGCGGAAGGAGTCATCGAGAGCGGCTCCGTAAGCCTCCGGATCTACGACGATGTCTTGACGAAACACCAATCCGTGCAGCTTTGCTTTGGACATGAGCCAGTTGAGCGGTATCTGCGCGGCCAGGTCGTTATAGCCGCCGCCGCCGACGTCTCCATGCGAACCACAAAACCAGCGTTGTTCGACATCTGCAATGCTGCGCGGTTGAACAAATGGCGTGTTTTTGTCGGCATAAACCGTAAGCAGTGTGGCGTCATAAAGCTGCCGATTTTCGTCGATCGCCATCGCGTGATAGGCATGACGTTCGGTCTTCCTCAGATTCGCGTCGAGGAAACTGTGATCGCCTCCAGTGATCGCCGTCAGCGGAACTCCATTGGCCAGCGCGGCGACCGTGTCCCAGACCCCTACGAATTTAACGTCGATCGGATAGCAGTTCGTGACAACCCATCGTTCTTCGTTGCTAAACCCCGAGCGATCCTTAACCTCCAACAATTCGTGGATGGATTTCGCGTTATCGCCTTGGCGGTAGCGGTCGTACAGCTGTTTGACGCTCAACGGCGCGCCAAGACTTATCAGGCCGCAACGTGAGATAAGTCCTGCCAAACTTCTTGCGGTGAACGCGCCACGGCTGAAACCGAAGATAAAGACCTCGTCGTCGGCAACGTAAGTCTCGATAAGCCACTCGTAGGCTGTGATGACGACGTCATCAATACCGTACCCGAAAAGTCCTCCACGGACCTTTTCGCCGAGCTCAGTCCCAACACCAGCACTGTAAAAGACCTTCTGGTCTACGCCGTCGTTGATGCAGAGACATTTAAGCCGCCAAACATTCGTATTTCCGGCTTCGGTATCAGTTGTGCCGTCGAGAAATAGCGTAAGCCTAGCCATTGTCGCCTCCTGTTTAGGGAGACTTAGTTCCTTTGAACCAAGTCGCCTTATCTCGGCCTCGCCTCGTGGCGGACTTTGCCATCTTGATTACGGCAACGCTCGCCCAATCCAGGTCGGCAATTTTCGATCATCGACCCCGCTCCCATATATGACGCTAAGCGACCTGGAAATCCGGCATAGTGATCAGAGTCCTTGATCCCGCGTCGCCGCTTTTCCTCGCGGATATGGGCGGTGAATACCTCTTGCCATCCATCGCGGTGAACAAACCGGCCGAAATTAGCGTCGCGGCATTTGAGCAGGTCTATCCGCGACCGCCGCGACACATCGCGTCAATCGTCGTAAACGACGTATAGGGCGTCGCCGTATCTTACATTCTCGAACACGACGAGATCGTCGGCAAAGAGAGCGCCGATATAGCGATTCATGCCGCCCCGGCCTTGGATAAACCGCTGCGGCTTGAGCCTTAATTTCGTGTGTTTTTCTAGATTTTACCGCATTCTAGTTTGCGCCGTGCCGGCGCTTTGCGTCGCCTTTTCGCGCAGAGGAAACCGGCTCGAGATTTTTTCGATGGAGGGTCGTGTGCGCTTGATTATTCGTGCTGAAGAACACGCCCCCGAAACAGGCCGCGTGAACGCGGACGCGGCAACGACCGAAGCGGCCAAGCCGAAGCGCGCGAAGACGAGGTTTGAGCCAAAGACGGGATAGACGCATCGAGATTCGAATGCGCCGGCACGAAGGCTCAACGGGCACCCAATGCGCCGCTGGCGCTCTGAATTGGGTGCTAGTCGGCTCACATTATAATCAGCGCGCCAAGGAGACTCAGCGTAAATGGGCTTATCACATGTTCAGACAGCGTCATGACAGACGCGGAAATCAGAGGCAGGCTGCTCAAGCACTTTTACGAGCTGCGAGACGTCAACGGCGGATGGGTTCCAACGTCGGAGATTATTCTAAGCCCGGATCAGGTTGGCCGCCAGGCGATTGCAAGCGTGTGCCAACATTTGGCCGAAGCGGGGCATATCCGATGGGAACCCCTTAACCCTCCAATTGAGCAGCACGCCATTGGGAGGGCGAAGATCACGGGTACCGGCATCGATGTCGTCACCGGCGCCCGCGTGCCCACCATAGACATTCACTTCCCCAACATGGGTCAACGTGAAGTGGCGGTGGCGTCAGCTTTGGTGCCGAAGAAGGCCGAGTCGAAATCGAGTGAACCGGAATATCTGCCAGAAGTGCGAATTCCACCGACATCTGCGCGGGAGTCTCAGCAGAAGCTCCCCGAGCTCGTTACGTTGAAACCTACGTTCATGGGCATGAGCATCGATCTAAAGGAATTGTGGCGGCGCTTCTTCGCTTGGCGAAAGAATCAGAAATGAACCAGCTCCTCCCCATCATCGCCAATCGCGTCCCCGCTCTTGTCGCAGCATCCGGCGCGTGAGCAGACGCGCTTTCTGGAATTCTTCGTCAATCAGATTCGCAACCCAAACACACACCGCTGAGGAGCGCGAAATGCTCGTTGCGCGAGAGGCACTCAATTTAGTCGTCGACATGGTTCACGCCTTATCGCGTGCCGGCGATGACGCTATGTCGGAAGCTACAATTCAGGCCCAATATATTGCCATTGTCGCTATGCTCAGGTCTGTAGGGCATGTTCTTGCTAAAGTTGATTGTGTCGATCCGGACGAAAAGCGGCTTCTTGAAGCCAAATGGCCTAAATGGAAGAAGGAAACCATTTTTGCGAAATTCATCGAGCCGACACGCAATGACCTTTTGAAGGAGTTCCAAGCCCGTCTCCGCTTGCGGGGAAGGCAAGATATCCGTCATGTCGTATCGGCCGACCCCAGCGCGCGAACTGGCGCCACGGTTTCCGCAATGTTTGATCCTGCAACTCTTGTAGACATGCACGGCCACGAGGTGATGCCACTTTTTCATAAGGCAATTTGTTTTTGGGACGCCTGCCTGAAGGAAGTTGAGGAGTTTCAAACGGCACGGGGCACGGCCAAATGAATGAGATGGGACCGGGTATCCGCGAATAGGCTACAGGCTTGATTAAGCGTTTATTTTGCGGTCCCCTAGGGAGCGCCAAAAAACGTCGAATATTCATCGAAAATAGGGGCCGCGCGAACCGCAGGCGAAGATGACCAGAGCACGCCAGAAGAACCGCCGTTCCAATGGTCGCTATTAACGGGCGGT
>JBAUGC010000810.1:0-4720 GCA_049679485.1 Xanthobacteraceae bacterium | reverse complement strand
GGACTATTGCATGCCGCGGGCTGATCATTTGCCGGCGATGAAAGTCGGCATGACGGTCACCAGAGCGCCGTCCAACCCGCTTGGCATCAAAGGCTGCGGCGAAGCTGGTGCGATCGCCTCACCCGCTGCCGTGATCAACGCCATCACCGACGCTATCGGAACCGAGGCCATCGCCATGCCGGCAACACCGGCCGCGGTGTGGGCGGCGCTGCAGAAGTCAGGCCGCGCGCTGCCGCGCGCGGCCTGACCTGCACGAGATAAACGGAGAACTGAAGATGTATAGCTTCACCTTCCATCGTCCCGAGACCTTGCGGCAGGCGATCAATCTGCTGAGCAAGAACGAAGACGCGAAACTTCTCGCCGGCGGTCATACGCTGCTGCCGACGATGAAGCTCCGCCTCGCCAACCCGCCGCAATTGATCGACTTGTCGCGGGTCGAGGGTCTGTCCGGGATTGAGCTGAAGGGACGCGCCCTCGTGATCGGCGCCATGACCAAGCACGTCGATGTGCACACCTCTCCGGTGGTGCAGCAGGCCGCGCCGGTTATCGCCAAGCTTGCCGGCATGATCGGCGACCCGGCGGTGCGTCACATGGGCACGATCGGCGGCTCGGTGGCCAACAACGACCCGACTGCCGATTATCCGGCGGCGTGCCTTGGCCTCGGCGCCACCATCATCACCAACAAGCGGCGGATTGCGGCCGATGATTTCTTCACCGGCATGTTCTCGACTGCGCTGGAGCCCGCGGAAATCATCACCAAGATCAGCTTTCCGCTGCCAAAAAAGGCCGCCTATCAGAAATTCCGCAACCAGGCGTCACGTTATGCGCTGGTCGGGGTCTTTGTCGGCAAGCGCGCCAGCGAGATTCGCGTTGCCGTCACCGGCGCCGGCGGCAATGGCGTATTCCGCGTGCCGTCGTTCGAGGAAGCATTGAAAAAGCGATTTTCGCCGAAATCACTCGAAGGTCTCACGATCCCCGCCGACGGGCTTAACAGCGACATCCACGGCAGCGCGGAATATCGCGCCCACCTCGTCGGCGTCCTGGCGCGCCGCGCGGCGGCGGAGGCGATTGGGAAGTAAGACCAACCTCGCTATGAGTGTGACGGCGTGCAGTCGATCGCTACACGCCGTTTGCCCTTTCGCAATCGCGTTGACCGCCGTGGAAGCCAGGCCTCACCAAGAGATGCGTCGTCGCAGGTGAAAGGTCGTGAGTTCGACGAGAAAATCTCCACCAGATCGGCCGCGTTCGCCCCGCTGAGCTTTGATACTGCCTTTTCGCGGTTCGTCCTTCTGTTTGGGTCTGCCCTTCCAGCCGACAACCAAACGCATGAATTGTCGGTCGACTGGCGGATTTTGTATGGGCGGCTCCATCGTCACCCTTTTCTGCTGTAAGTTTTGAACTTCAGGCCGCTGCCGCCGAGAGACCTTCCGCCGATGTGATTTCGTCTGCATCGGCATCCCCATCCACAACCTTTCGCGAATTTGTGTGCACGGCGTAAAGCGTGTGGCTGCCTCGTTCGTCATCGTCTGACGACGTAGCGTCGTCAGACGTGTTTTCGCGCGAAAGCGCCCTGTTTTATGGCCGCTAGGTCAGCTACTGGGTTGCCATGGAAGCAGATTTTCAGAAGCAGTCTTTACAGGCGTCGTAAGCTGAACCCAGGCAGGCGATGCACGCTGGTGCTCCAACGCCGCTTAGGCAGGCGGCGCCGCAAGCTAGGACGACGCCACCACACGTGAATGGATTGCAACCTTGCTGTGTCAGCGAATGCATTTGTGCGACGCGCATTTTCCCCCGCGTCACGGGAGCGGCTTGCACAGGTAATTTCATTGGAGTTCTCCTCGCTCGTCGTTAGATTTTTCTATTGATCACGGGCACAGGGGGGATGAAACCACGCAGATCGGACCAGCCTGAACGCAGCATCCAGACTGGGTCACACTGAGAGTTTGAACCGCGACCTTAAACTGAGGATCACGCTTTACCGGCGCAGACTGGCTGGGTGCTTTCATGGTAGTTCTCCTGTTGTCAGCCCCATCGAGGCTAGTTGATGCGTCCCTTAGAGGTCCGCCCTGGATTCTGAGCCGCGTTAGGTGCGCGGTTCAGAAAGACGTTTGCGTTGCTTACCTATGTCACGTTCCTGTGCGCACTGCCCACGAACGGACCGAACCGACAGTCACAGGGAGCACCTCGCTGACATCTACCGTGTAGCGATAGACTCGGCTTGCGCGGCGCTCATTCTCCGGATCAAACATTTGTAGCTGCACATCCCAACAATCCGAATCGGGCCGACAGATCGGGCTCTTGACAACGTTGATAGTGTCGAGCGCGAGCTTCCGGCCGGCGGACTCGGCGAACGCGGTTTGCGTCTGATAGGCGTTGGTTGCTGCGAAGTTAAGCGCGCGCTCTTGCGGCGCGACACCGAGATTGCGGAGTTCGTAATAGACGCGGTTCAGAAAGTTGAAAATGTCGTCATCGGAGGCCACATCCTTGCCGACGGCAGCTTTGGCAGCGGCGATCAGCTCTCGCGACTGCCATCGGTACATCCCCCGCAAGTCCGGATATACGACCGGTACAGTCATTCCGTTCAACAGGCGGGTCGATCCGACTACGATCCCGGGAACGGATACACGCTGCTCACGATTTGCAATTTCGTCGAGTGAAGCCTCGAGGGCCTCCAGTATGGCGTTGTAGACAGGGACTGCAAAGGGCCCGCCCGGCTGGATTGCATACAGCGGGATTTGGTCCTGCATAAGAATGAAAGTAATGCCCGCTGCGAAATGAAGGTTTTGCTGCAGAAAAGCGAAGAGTTCGGCGGGATTGTTGGCGCGCACGGGGTCGCCAATCTGCTGGACGAGCGCGTCGTAACGCGCCTCGGTACCGAAATCGAACCACAGGGCTCCAAGAGCAAAGACAAGTTGCGGCAACTGGCTTCCGCCGCACGTGCATGTTCCCTCGCCCTTGCCGCAGGAGCAGGCTTGCTGTTTCACGCCGTTCGCCGATGCGCTGTTTTGCGCTATTGGCGCGAGCGGCGGCGCGACGGAGGGCGCAAAGCCGGTACTTTGCGGGGAAAGCCCAGCTTTTGGATCCTCTTCTTGCTGTTGGCAATTGCAAGCCGAAGCCGTGAGCGCCGACGGCTCGACGGCCATCACATCGCTTGAGTTTGTACCGGACATTACGGCAGACATCACAACACCCCCCATCCCTGAACGCGTGCGCGCGAACTGTTGCTGATTGCTATCGTCTCCTAAGACCGCCGCCAGCTCGACAGGCTGGATTGGCACGAGGGAAATCCGCGAGGTGCCGGCGCGATGGATCGCCGCGAGTGCTGCAGCGGCATCGATAGTCCCGGCGAGATATCGGTCACAGGCACCGTCGCCCTCCAGTTCGCAAGGCGCTGCGGTGTCAATGAGAATTTGCCGGATATCAAGCGGATCAAGGCGATAACCTTCTCGAAGCACAATTGACAACAACAACGCTGCGACCGCCGACCCAACGGCAGTTGCGAAACTGGTCCCGCTGCCCGCGGTCACGCCTCCGCCAGGAACGGCGACAGACAAATTCTCCCCCGGCGCCAGCAGCCCGTTCCGCCGGTAAGTCTCCGCCCAATTGCTGGTGGCGAGAGGTTTTCCGTCAACACCGAGCGCCCCGACCGACAAAACGTATTCTACTCCAGCGGGTATATGAATGCAAGCACAACCGTCGTTACCTGCCGCCGCAACGATCAGCACGCGCCGCTCGACGCATTGCTGAATGACTTGCTCAAGGTGCGCTTCTGGTTCGGTGGTGAAGGACTTTTGGCCAGCGCTGATGTTGAAGATGGAGATGCCACGTTCCAATCCAAAAGCGATCGCGCGTGCGAGGTCTAATTGCGAGGCTGGTCGCGAGTGCTTTTCGTCGGCGTTGCGAAAAAACAGCGGAAGCACTAGGGCGGAACACCCCGGCGCGAGTCCACACACAGGACCAGCGCGGCCAAAGATCAGACTGCAAATGCCGGTGCCATGAGGGTCGGCCTCAACCGACCCTGAAGGAATCATCTCGGCAACAATATCAACAGAAGCCCCGGCTAAGGCGGGGTGAGAGAAGTCCGGAATCCCGTCGATGATGCCGAGCTTTACCGACGGCATTCCTGGTCCGCAGGATGCAAGCGCTGCTCGGATGGCCAATAAAGGATCGTTAGATTGTATAATCACAAAATACAATCATAGAGCGAATTATATCGTTGACATCACAAGCCCAATATGCTGTACTGACGGCAGCTTAGAGGGCGTGTCATGGATAGCTTCACCGAACGGCGGTTCAATAACGACGATGCCGCAAGGGCTTATCTCGAAAGTCTGCGCTGGCCCGAAGGCCCGATCTGCCCGCATTGTGGCGTGATTGATCACGCCTATGCGATCAAGCCCGCAGGCACTTACCGCTGTGCCGAAGCGGCCTGCCGGGTCAATTTCACTGTGACCATGAACTCCCCGATGGAGCGCAGCCACATCGCGCTCCATAAGTGGGTGCTGGCGTTCCATTTAATGTGCTCCAGCAAGAAGGGCATGAGCGCCCATCAGCTTCACCGCACGCTCGGTAGTACCTACCGCTCGGCTTGGTTCATGGCCCACCGTATCCGAGAATGTATGCGCTCTGGTGGCCTTGGACCGCTAGGTGGCAAAGGCAAAGTGGTGGAAGCCGACGAAACCTATTACGGAGAAATCCCCGAAGCGAAGCGCGCCAAGAC
>JBAUGC010000809.1:0-4052 GCA_049679485.1 Xanthobacteraceae bacterium | reverse complement strand
ACTATTGCGGAATATCTCACCGCAGGCGGCGCGACGGATTTCTCAAAGGACGATGTGCTGACGCAATTTCGAATCGCCCGCGAAGCAATGCCCGGGAATTTTCGTCGAGATTTTAGTTGGGCAATCTCAACCGGCTGGATCGCCGAAGACCCGCACGATCCAAACAGATTTTACATAACACAGTCGGGCAAGCGGGCCGTCGAGGGGAATTTCTCGAAGGAGGTTACCAAAAATTCCGGGTTTCGGTCCGTTCGCCGCCGACGGCGGCGTTAGTAAATCCAGCGGGAGGGGACGATGGCCAAAGCACATTTCATGACCGAAAGCGGGACAAGAGTTACAATCGAGGGGGAGGCCGAAGAAGTTGCAACCTTGATCAAACGATTTGATAAGGCCACTTCGACAGTTCCAGCACCGCAAAAAATATATCGTACAAGTCAGAAGGCGGGACCTCAGGATCGGATCCTTGGACTAGTCGCCGCGGGCTTCTTCGATCGACCGCAAGGTCTTGGAGCCATTCGGTCTGCACTAGAAGAGCAAGGTCACTTCTATCCACCAACTACGCTCTCACCAGTTCTGCTGCGTCTTGTTAGAAACCGCAGTTTGCGACGCATTAAAGAGCATAACGTTTGGAGCTATGTGAAGCCATGATAGCAAGAATCTCTGCCAGCGAGCTGGAAGTTCGCATTTCAAAGCTAGAACAGGCGGTATTTGGGGTAAGCAAAAAGTCAGACAAAGCCGCTCCAAGCCACAAAACAGACGGTGGGACGAAGCCGGCGGACAAACTTCCCGATATTATCATTCGCGCGAGAGATGAGGGTTTTTTCAAGAGCGCAAAAACAGCAAACGAAGTGCACGGGAAACTTCAACCGATTTACGCCTGTTCCGTTGATCGAATTGCGATGGCGCTACTGCGCTTGCAGCGCAGGAAGATGCTTCGAAAGACGTCGAAAGTGGCCGGAAAAAAGAGCCAAGTTGCGTACGCATGGTAGAGCATTCCCTGATTGGATCTTAGATGCTTGCCCAAATTGACACGGGATTGAAAAAAAATTTAGCAGCAAGCTCGTTGACGAGTTGCTAGCGGCGTATCAAGAGGCCAAGCGCAACTTTTATGCAGCGGGCCTGCGCTTAATTGCTGTGGAAGGGGGTCGATTCTGCGAAGCAGCATTTCGATTACTTGAAGAAGAAACGACTGGAAAGTTTACAAGTCTGAACCGCCAGCTTGATACAAACTCTTTGATTAAGATGCTTTCAGATATCCCCAATGGGAAAGCGCCGGACGCTGTTAGAATCCACATTCCTCGGGCTTTGAGAGTGGTTTACGACATACGTAATAAGCGGGATGCCGCACATTTGGCAGATGATATCGATCCTAATCTTCAAGACGCGACGTTGGTTGTGTCGATTTTGGGTTGGGTACTCGCAGAATTTGTGAGGCTTCATCATCAAGTTTCCGCATCGGAGGCGCAAATTATTGTTGATAATCTAGTAGCGCGCAGGACTCCAGCGGTTCAAGATTTCAGCGGTTTCCTGAAAATACTCAAGCCGCAATTGCAGGTCAGCCAATACGTATTGCTGCTATTATTCGAAAGGGGAAAAGCTGGGGCCTCGTTGGATGAAATCCGAAAATGGGTCAAGCCATCGATGCGGCGTAATCTTGCACGATCGCTCGACCAACTTGTTCACGATAAGGCGTTTGTTCATTTCGATGGTGAAAATTACTATTTGACCAAATTAGGTAGTGGGGAAGTTGAAAGGCAAAAGCTGCATCAATCCGTTTGAGCATCACACCCTCTCGACAAAGCTATCCACCACGCGCTTCTCGCCGGATTTGAACTTGATGGTTAGTTTGATGCCGTGGATCGCGGTGATCGCCGAATGGTCTTGCCGTGTTGCCGGCGCACATTCGCAGGCTCTCACCGCGTCATGGCCCGGCTTGTTCCGGCGGGATTACTCCTTTGAAAACTCCAGCCCCATTTCCCGATAACGCTCCGGGTCGTCGCCCCAGCCTTCCCGCACCTTGACGAAAAGGAAAAGATACACCGGATGCTCGATGGCCGCGGCAATGTCGGCGCGCGCCAGCGAGCGAAGGCGTCATGCGGCCTTGCGGACTTGCAGGCGCACCACGAGCCCGGCCGGCGCGGCAAGATTGACCAGCGCGTCAAGGCTGAACTTGTCGATGCGGCCGCGCATCAAATCATTCAGCCGCGGCTGCGTCAGCCCAAGTCGGCGCGCGGCCTCCGCCTGATTGACCTTCCAGCCTTCGATCTTTGTCCGCAGCGCAATCATCAGTCCCGAGCGCGCGCGCATATTGGCCGCTTCCACTGCGGTATCTTCGATCGCATCCCACACGCTTGTGAATTTCCGCCGTGCCATTGCTTAGTCCTTTTGGCTCAATTCCTCCGCAACTCGCGAAATCGCTTGGCTGCCAGTTCGATATCGTACTTCTCGGTTCGCTGCGTTTTCTTCAGGAACGCGTGCAGTACCACGATCCGATCCGACAGCGCCGCCAAATAGATGACGCGGAATGCGCCAGCGCGATCGCGAATGCGCAGTTCGCGAACGCCCTGACCGATTGCTCTCATCGGCTTCCAATCGTCGGGCTCCAGACCGCGTTGAACCCGATCCAGCTGATAGCCCGCACCCCGGCGCGCGGTCGCCGGAAAAGCTCGCAACCGCTCCAACGAGTCGCCGGCAAATTCGATCGGTTTCACACGCGGTACATCTATATCAAAACAGATATAAACGTCAACGACTGAAAGTCACCTCCACCCTGCCCTACCCGGGCTCTGTGCAACCTTCGATCGAACGGCGCCCTGCGCTTGGCCCGGCGCGCTGGAAGTGCCTTGCCGCTTACTCCTTCGAAAATTCCAGCCCCATCTCGCGATAGCGTTCGGGGTCATCCCCCCAGCCTTCCCGCACCTTGACGAAAAGGAAGAGATGCACCGGGTGCTCAATCGCCGCGGCGATGTCGGTCCGTGCCGCCGCGCCGATCGCCTTGATGGTCTGGCCGCCTTTGCCGAGCACGATCTTGCGCTGGCTTTCGCGCTCGACATAGATCGTTTGCTCGATGCGCACCGAACCATCTTTGAGTTCCTTCCAGATCTCGGTTTCGACGGTCGATTGGTACGGCAATTCCTGATGCAGCCGCAGATAAAGCTTCTCGCGGGTGATCTCGGCGGCAAGCTGGCGGAGCGGCGCATCGGAAATCTGATCTTCCGGATAGAGCCACGGCCCCGCCGGCACATGAGCGGCGAAGAAGTTTTTGAGATCCGCAACCCCGTTGCCGGAGAGCGCCGAGATCATGAAGGTCGCAGCGAAGGCCACGCGCTCGTTTAGCGCTTGCGTCAAGTCGAGCAGTTTTGGCTTGTTGACGAGATCGACCTTGTTGAGCACCAGCGCTTTGGGAGCGCGGACATCCGCCAGTCCGCGCAAGATGATCTCGTCATCGTCCTGCACGCCTTTGCCAGCGTCGACCAGGAGTGCAACCAGGTCGGCGTCCCGCGTGCTGCCCCAGGCACTACCGACCATGGCGCGGTCGAGCCGCCGGCGCGGCGCGAAGATGCCGGGCGTATCGACGAAGATCATCTGTGCTGTGCCTTCGACGGCGATGCCGCGAACGAGCGCGCGTGTGGTCTGCACTTTCGGCGTAACGATCGAGATTTTGGCGCCGACCAGCGCGTTCAGCAGCGTCGATTTGCCGGCGTTCGGCGCGCCGATCAAGGCCACGAAACCGCAGCGCGTTGCCGGTACGGTCGCAGCGTCCGGTTCCGGGGCCTCAACCATCGAGCCGTTCAGGCTTGACGCCCTCGCGCGTCATCATTGCCGCGGCGGCGGCCTGTTCGGCGGCGCGCTTTGAGCGCCCGGAACCTTCGGCGGGAGCGAGCTTGAACAGCTGCACGGTCACGCGAAACACCGGATCGTGGTCCGGGCCGGAGCGGGCAACCTCGCGATAGGCCGGCGTCGGCAGGCCCCGCGCCTGCGCCCATTCCTGCAGCACCGTTTTTGGATCCCGCAGTGGCTGCGCCTTGGTCTTCATGCGCGCATCCCACAAC
>JBAUGC010000808.1:0-3888 GCA_049679485.1 Xanthobacteraceae bacterium | reverse complement strand
GTCGAGCGCGCCGCCGTAGCTGACCGGCGGATGCCCGGGCGCGGCAATGGCAATCGCGTCCGGCGTCTCGCGCGCCCAATGTTGCAGGTAACCGGCGACAGTGTCGGCGGTCCAGCGGCCGCTCTCAAGCTCGCGCCACACATGGTCGGGACGAAAACGCAACGCATCGCGGATCGCCAGCGCATCGGCGCTGAATTGCGGCTCGTTATAAGGATCGCGCTCCATGCCGCGCTCGGTGCGGAAGCGCCGGCCGCCGCCGAGCTGGAACAGCCGATAGTAGCGCTCCGGCTTAAAGCGGCGCTGCTCGAGCAAGACACGGATGAACGTCACCTGATCGGCGGCGAGCCCGAGCCGCAACGCGATCTCGGGATCAGACAAACCCGTGCCCGGCCGTTGCTGTTCGATCTCATTGAACTGCAACAGGCGGACCGGGTCACCGCGGCGGTCCTGAACGTTGGTGCTGAGGGCAAAAATGATCGGGCCGAACGCCTCGATCATCTCGTGCGTGACGCCGAGCCGTTCACGCCGCGTTGGCGCCGCCATTGCCCACCTTTCGCGACGCAGCGGCGCGGTGCGCCGCGCCGCGCTTGAGCGGATCCGCAAGCGGCGCATTGGTCGCAACCGGGCAGACGCGCATGCACTCGAAACATTGCGCGAACAGTCCGCCGTTGCCAACGGTCATCCGGTACCACAGCACCTTGTTGCGTTCGCCAAGGAGCAACGCTTCGCGCTCCTCGGGATTATCGGTGGCGATGGCGTCGCGCAGCAATTGCGGCACGGTCTCGAACTGTTGCGTCAGCTCGGCGCAGGCGGCCATGTCGTAGTGCATCGACGCCTGCTTGCCGTCGGCGTCGATCGCGCCGGACAGACACTGCGCCGGGCAAAATTTCATGCACGGCGTGCGGCCTTCGCGCCGGAACATGCTGACGCAGCTTGGCGCCGGGCAGGGATTTTCGGCAAGCGGCTTATCCGGCGGCAGCGCCAGCTCGGTAAAGCACGATGCGTAGTACATGTAGCCGTAGTCGGGATGCAGCAGGATGTCACCGGCAAGGCTGCGTGCGCCAAGGCCGGCAAGCTCGGCATGCAGCTTCAGGCTCTGCAGCGGATAGCGCGCGCCCAGTTCGGGATCCATGTCCGGCGGACAATAGATCGCCGGCACGCCGAATTTTTGTTCGATGTAAAACGCAAGGCCGTAGACGATCTTGTAAGCGCGGCTCTCGGTACTGCCGAAATAACTCAGCGCCTTGGCCGGCACGCGCCAGGCGCCCGCGGTCGAGCCGCCGACGCCGACTGCAATCACCGACTTCACGCGTGGCATCAGGTCCGAGGGACGGTGCCCGGCCGGCGCGATCCGCTCGACCGCTTCAAGATCGGCGACACCCGCGACCAGCGCACCCTTGCGCAGGCAATAGTCGATGATGGCCTGTTTGGCCGCGACCGGATCGATGTCCGGCTTGCTGCTCATGCTGGATGCCACGCGACACGCATGTATTCAGGCTACCGCCCGCGGCGGCCGGAGTCACGCCGGCATCGGCCTAAACGTCGACCGAAACCTCGACAGCGCCGAGGCCGCTCAGGTCGAAGCGGTAGGTGCAGGTGCGGTCCGGAAATTTTGTGAGCGCGAGGCTGCCGGTCATAACGATGTCACCGGCGCGCAGTTTCGTTCCCCTCCTGGCGAGATGCGCGGCGAGCCACGCCACCGAATGAAAGGGGTGGCCGAGAACGTCACGCCCAAAACCGCGATCGACGACCTTGCCGTCGGCGGAGACAATACCTTCAATCGCGGCGAGGTCCGGCCACGGTCTCACGAAATCCCCGAGCACAATCCCGGCATTCCACGCGTTGTCGGCGATCAGCGAGAGAATCTCCAGATTGCCGTAATCGGCGTGACGGTCGTCGATGATTTCGAACGCCGGGCAAACCGCATCGACCGCTTCCGCCACATCAACGAGCTCCAGCGCGCGACCATTGGGCTCAAGATCGCGAGCCATCCGCACGGCAATCTCGAATTCGAGGCCCAGCCTGCCGTAAGCCGACGGGCGCAGCCTCGCGCCGGACGTCTGCACGCGATCCTGAAAAACGACACCCGCAATGGGGCTGTCGATGCCACACATTTCCTGCATGCGTTTGACGGTGAGGCCGATTTTGTATCCGGCAATGTCCGCGCCGCGCCTTCGGTTTTCGAGGCGGACAAGTTCGTGCTGCACCGCATACGCGTCGTCGATGCTCCCGATCCCGGACGCGGCGGCGAAGGGAAGGAATTTCACGCCGCTGCGGCGCGCGGCGGCAAGCGCCTGCGCCGCTTGGGTCACATCGCCCTCGGTCATCCTGGTGCGCGGTTCTGTCATCCGATTGCACTATACTGGCCCGAACCGAGGTTGCATCCCCCGCGATCTTGGTCTTCAGGTACGCCTCAAGGACCGCTGTACGAGCAGACCAAACCCACCCCCAAAGTCAGCCGGCACACGACGCCACAATGCGCCTCATTGTTTGTTCGTTGTTATTCGTGCTTTTGGGCGCGGCCCCAAGCGTCGCCGGCGACTGTCCGGGAAATCCCAACGCTATCGGGACCAGCCGGGTCATGGCGATCGATCCGGCCGCGTATCCGATGGTCGGAACCTGGCAATATCCACAGACGCTGCTGCTCGAGGACCATGAAGTCGTTCTGACCTTCGATGACGGCCCGCTGCCGCCGTATACCACGCGTGTTCTCGACACGCTGAAGTCAAATTGCGTGAGAGCAACTTTCTTCATCGTCGGGCGCATGGCGAAGAGCTTTCCCGGCCTGGTGCGGCGGGCCTACCTCGAAGGCCACACCATCGGCACCCACAGCGAAGACCACCCGATGAACATGCCGGCGCTGCCGCTTGCGCGGAGCGAACAGGAAATACAGGACGGCATTGCTTCGGTGACCAAGGCCCTCGGCGGTACCGCGCCGGCGCCGTTCTTTCGGCTTCCGGGATTTGCGCGCTCCGAACCGATCGAGAAATATCTTGCCTCTCTCGGGATCATGCTGTGGAGCACCGACGTGATCGCCGGCGACTGGAAGCCGATCTCGTCGGGTGAGGTCGTTACGCGCAGTCTGGACCGGCTGTCGGCCAAGGGGAAGGGAATATTGCTGCTGCACGATATTCACGAACGCACTGTGCAAGCCTTGCCGGCTTTATTCAACCGATTGCAATCGGCAGGCTTTCGTGTTGTTCACGTCGTGCCGGCCGGACCCGGCCATCCAAGGACGGTTGCTGCTCCGCCGCAATAAAGCGTGTGGCATGGTGGCAAAATAATTCGATGATTGTCGCGATAGGAAAATGATTGTCGCCACCAAAAAGAAAACGAGCGGGCGATGCAAGACACCCATGATTTGATCAAACGCCTGCCGAAATGCGAACTGCACATCCACATCGAAGGCAGCCTGGAGCCGGAGCTGATGTTCGCGCTGGCGGCCCGCAACGGCATCCGCCTGCCCTACGTATCGGTCGAAGCGCTGCGCCAGGCTTACCGGTTTCGCAACCTGCAGGATTTTCTCGACATCTATTACCAGGGTATGTCGGTGCTGATCACCGAGCAGGATTTTTACGACCTCGCTTTCGCCTATCTGCAACGCGCGCGCGCCGACAATGTGCGACACGTGGAGATGTTCTTCGATCCGCAGGGTCATACGTCCCGTGGGGTCGCGTTCGCGACCGTGGTCAATGGACTGCATCGCGCTATTATCGACGCCTCCGGCGAGCTTGGCGTGCAGGCGAGCCTGATCATGTGCTTTCTGCGCCATCTCGACGAAGCCGATGCCGAGAAGACGCTCGACAGCGCGCTTTCGTTTCGCGACCAGATCGTCGGCGTCGGCCTCGATTCCTCCGAGGCCGGCCATCCGCCGAGCAAGTTCAAGCA
>JBAUGC010000807.1:0-4838 GCA_049679485.1 Xanthobacteraceae bacterium | reverse complement strand
AAGTCGGCCGGCGCCATGCCGCCGCCGGGATCGACGGCCATGGCGCGAAGCTTCTCGGAAACGCCGGGATCGGCTATTGCCTCGCGCAGTTCTTTTTCCAGCCTGGCGACAATCGCCGGCGGCGTCGCCGCCGGCGCGAACAGGCCACTCCAGAGACGAATGTCGACGGCGGGATAGCCCGCCTCAGCCATGCTCGGCACGTTGGGCAGTTCGGCGGAACGCCGCGCGCCGGTGACGGCGATGGCTTTGACCTTGCCGGCTTTCACCATCGGCACCGCGGGCGGCTCGTCGGCGATCGCGGTCATGGTCTGGCCGCTGACGACGCTCAGCACCATGTCGGTGCTGCTGCGATAGGGAATGGCGACTCCGGGCATGCCGGATTCCAGTTTCAGCAATTCCGTGGTGATGGTGAAGGCCGGAGATGTCGTGGCGTAGTTCGCCTTGTCGGGGTGCTGTTTGGCCCACGCGACCACGTCCGTCACGGTCTTTGCCGGATGGTCGCTCGCGATCACCATGAACAGCGGAAAGCTCGCGATCATGGCGAGCGGAACGAAGGTCGTGGTCGTCTGGTAGGACGGATCCGGATAAATCGCCGGCGCAATCGACATCGCGCCGCTGGCGCCGACAAGGAGCGTATAGCCGTCGGCCGGCTGGTGCGAGACGTATTCGGCGGCGAGCCGGCCTCCTGCTCCCGGACGATTTTCGATCACCACCGGCTGGCCGATCAAATCGGAGAGTTTCTGTCCGACCAGGCGTGCGAAGATGTCGTTGCCGCCGCCGGCGGCAAAGCCGACCACGATACGGACCGCCCGGGTCGGATAATCGTTTCGCGCGTTCGCGCCAGTGAGGCCCAACAACGCTACCGGCAAAAGCAGAGCCAACGTGGCGAGCAATCGGCGCACGCCGCGGGCGGCAGACCGCGTAACCCTCACGACGCCATCCATTCGACCAGCGCCTGGTTCACCGCCTGCGGTTGTTCGAGCGTCGACAAGTGGCCGGAGCCGGGAATGATGACGAGGCGCGAACCCGGAATCCCGGCGGCGATCTCGCGCGACAATTCCGGCGGAGTTCCTTGGTCCTGCTCGCCGACGAGAACCAGGGTGGGACAGGCGATGGCGGCGAGTCCTGGACGGGAATCCGGCCGGGCCATGATCGCCTCTTGGTGCCGAAGATAGGTCTGCGCATCGGTTTCTTCTGCCATATCCAACACGACGGCCTTGAGCGCCGCGTCGCCGTGACGATCGGGGTGCACGAAGAAGAAAAAGGATTCTTCGACGACTTCGGCGAAACGCCCGCTTTTTGCCTTTTCCATCGCCGGCCGCCGGCGCTCGGTCTGTTCCGGAGCCTCGGGCCGTGCGCCGGTGTCAAGGAGCGCCAGCTTCGCCACCCGCTGCGGCGCCTGCCGCATGATCTCGAAGGCGATGTAGCCGCCCATCGACAGCCCCGCGAGCGCGAAGCGCGGCGGTGCTGCGGCAAGGATGCGCCGGGCGATCGCCGCCACGGTGTCGTCGCGCCTGTGATCCGCGACCGTCACCGGACCGAACCGCCACAGCACTGGAATTTGCTCGGCGTAAAGGCGCGCCGAACAGTTCAGGCCGGGGATCAGGACGACCGGCAAGCCGGCGGACGAACTATCGGGCATCGGTGTTTGCTCTTGAGCTTCCAGAAAAAGTGAAGCATTTCTTTTAACTTACAGCGCGATGTTAGGTTGACTTTCGCACTTTGGACCCTATCTTTCGGGCACGCAAAGCGGCGGATTCGAGCAGACCTTGCGTGTTTCCCCCGTTCAATCCATAGGTTCCCGCGCCCGGCGCGGGCCTCGATCTGAGGGTTTATGTCCTTTTCTCATCTCGGCTTGTCCGAAAAAGTTATCTCCGCCGTAGCGGCGGCCGGCTACCAGACCCCCACTCCGATCCAAGATCAAGCCATCCCCCACGTGCTGGCGCGGCGCGACGTGCTCGGCATCGCCCAGACCGGCACCGGCAAAACGGCGGCGTTCGTGTTGCCGATGTTGACCATGCTGGAACAGGGCCGCGCGCGGGCGCGCATGCCGCGCACGCTCATTCTCGAGCCGACGCGCGAACTCGCGGCACAGGTGGAAGAAAGTTTCATCAAATATGGCGTCAACCACAAGCTCAACGTCGCGCTGATCATCGGCGGCGTCTCGTTCGGCGATCAGGACACTAAGCTGATGAGGGGCGTTGATGTGTTGATCGCGACTCCCGGCCGCCTCCTTGACCATCACGAGCGCGGACGGTTGTTGCTCAGCGGCGTCGAACTTCTCGTCATCGACGAAGCCGATCGCATGCTCGACATGGGCTTCATTCCCGACATCGAGCGCATCTGCAAGCTTGTTCCCTTCACCCGCCAGACCCTGTTCTTCACCGCGACCATGCCGCCGGAAATCCGGCGCATCACCGAACAGTTTCTCAGCAACCCAGTCCGCGTCGAAGTCTCGCGCCCCGCCACCACCGTCGCCACCACGACGCAGCTTCTGGTCAAAGCCGGTCACGAGCCCCATGACAAGCGCGACGTGCTCCGCCGCCTGATCCGCTCGGCCGAGGGACTAAAGAACGCCATCATCTTCTGCAACCGCAAACGCGAAGTGGCCACGCTTCATCGCTCGCTGCTGCGCCACGGCTTTTCGGTCCTCGCCCTGCATGGCGACATGGACCAGCCCGCGCGCACGGCTGCGCTCGAGCAGTTCCGCAAAGGCGAAGTTGCGCTCCTGGTCGCTTCCGACGTTGCCGCGCGCGGCCTCGACATTCCCGACGTGAGCCACATCTACAATTTCGACGTGCCGCATCACGCCGACGACTACGTGCACCGGATCGGCCGCACCGGCCGGGCCGGTAGAAGCGGCACCGCGATCACGCTGGTCGCGGGATCGAACGATCAAAAGGCCGTGGCGGCAATCGAGAAGCTCATCGGGCAACCGATCCCCTGGATGAACGGAGCGCCGGCCGGGGCTACGTCAAAGCCGCAGCGGACACCCACCGCTGATGCAGCGCCTTCCCCACTCGCCCCTCGGGAGCGGCAGCAGTCACGCCGCGGACGTTCGGACAACAATCGCCAGCCGCACCGGTCTGCGTCGATCGCTCTCATCCCGCAGCGCCCACCGCAGCCGCCGAAAAGTCGCGGAGAGGACGGGGATGCTTCCCATCTGCCGGCCTTCCTGCTGCGACCGGTTACGTTGAAGGCGTGACTTTCGATTTTTAGATAAATGCCGCTACCGCGCCTCGGCGCCGTCAGCCTCACGCGCCGGTTCAAGCTGCACCGATTCACCGCAGCCGCAGGCCGAGGTTTGGTTCGGATTGTTGAAGACGAACTGGGCGGCCAACTTGTCGATCTTGTAGTCCATCTCGGTGCCGAGCAGGAACAGCACCGCCTTAGGATCGATCAGGATACGAACGCCCCTGTCCTCGATCACCTCGTCGAGCGGATTGACGTTCTCGGCATATTCCATGGTGTAGGCCATGCCGGCGCAGCCGCCGTTCTTGACGCCGACCCGCACCGCGGCAATCGGATGGTCGGCTTTCGCCATCACCGTCTTGATGCGTTCCGCCGCAGCTTCGGTGAGCCGCATCACCTGAGGTCTCGGCCGGGGGCTGGCCATGGTCTCATTCTCCTCGCCTCTCCAGGAGGCGTTTCACCGCAGTTACGATTCAGAATAACTCAAAAATACTAAAGACTTCACCCACTTATGTAAGGCGCCGCTGACCGGCGCGCAACTCGCCGCCTCACCACATATTGAGCACCGCACGGGCCTCGTCAGACATGCGGCTCGGATCCCACGGCGGATCCCAGACGATAGTGACCTTGGCCTCGCGCACGCCGGGCACGCTGGCGACGGCGTTCTCCACCATGGTCGGCAGTTCCGCCGCTGACGGGCAGTTCGGCGTCGTCAGCGTCATGTCGATCTTGACCGAGCGGTCGTCGTCGACATCGACCTTGTAGATGAGGCCGATCTCGTAAATGTCGGCCGGAATCTCCGGGTCGTAGACGGTCTTGAGCGCACCGACGATCTCGTCGGTCAAACGGGCCATTTCGTCCGCCGGAATAGCGGACGGCCGTTCCGCGGTGTCAGGGGCCGCGACAGCGACCGCGTCGGAGTTTGTTTGATCGTCCATCATGCGAAGAAACCTTGTGCTTTGACCAGCGCCTGCGCCAGGCAATCGACCTCTTCACGCGTATTATACATCGCAAACGAAGCGCGGCAGCTTGCGGTCACACCGAAGCGGGAAAGCAGCGGCATCACGCAATGGGTGCCGGCGCGGACTGCGACGCCGGAGCGATCGATGATCGTGGCCACGTCGTGCGGATGGGCACCTTTGATTTCGAAGGAGACAATCGGGCCCTTGTCTTTCGTGGTGCCGAAGATGCGCAGCGAATTGATTTCCCGCAGCCGATCATGGGCGTAGTGCACCAGGCCCGTTTCATGGCTGTGGATCCGCTCTTTGCCGACGGACGCGACATAGTCGAGCGCCGCCCCGAGCCCGATCGCCTGCACGATCGACGGCGTACCGGCCTCGAATTTGTAGGGCGGATCGCCATAGGTGACGCGGTCCTTCGACACTTCGCGGATCATCTCGCCGCCGCCGTTGAACGGCGGCATGGCGGCGAGATGATCGTATTTGCCGTAAAGCACGCCAATTCCCGTCGGGCCGTAGAGCTTGTGGCCGGTAAACGCGTAGAAATCGCAATCGATATCCTGCACGTCGATATCGGCGTGCACGGCGCCTTGGGCGCCATCGACGAGCACCGGAATGCCGTGGGCGTGCGCGATCCGGGTCACCTCTTTGACCGGAACCAGAGTGCCCAGCATGTTCGACATGTGG
>JBAUGC010000806.1:0-3084 GCA_049679485.1 Xanthobacteraceae bacterium | reverse complement strand
GGCTCGTCGTCGGAAGTTGCTCAGGTCGGCACCATCTCCTCGAACGGCGACGCAACCATCGGCAAGATGATTGCCGAGGCGATGCAGAAAGTCGGCAACGAAGGGGTGATCACGGTTGAGGAAGCGAAGGCCCTCGAGACCGACGTTGAGATCGTCGAGGGCATGCAGTTCGACCGCGGCTACCTTTCGCCGTACTTCATCACCAACGCCGAAAAGATGCTCGCGGAACTCGAAGACGCTTACGTGCTCCTCCACGAGAAGAAGCTGCCCGGGTTGCAGCAACTCCTCCCCGTACTCGAAGCCGTAGTGCAGTCGGGCAAGCCGCTTCTTATCATCGCCGAAGACGTCGAGGGTGAAGCGCTAGCGACGCTGGTGGTCAACAAGCTGCGCGGCGGCCTGAAGGTCGCGGCAGTGAAGGCCCCGGGTTTTGGCGACCGCCGCAAGGCCATGTTGGAAGACATCGCCATCCTGACCGGCGGCCAGCTGATTTCCGAGGACCTTGGCATCAAGCTCGAAACCGTGACGGTGGCGATGCTCGGCCGCGCCAAGAAAGTGGTGATCGAGAAAGAGAAGACCACGATCATCGACGGCGCCGGCAAGAAGAAGGAAATAGAAGGGCGCGTGGCGCAGATCAAGGCGCAGATCGAGGAGACCACCTCCGACTACGATCGCGAAAAGCTGCAGGAGCGGCTTGCCAAGCTCGCCGGCGGCGTTGCGGTGATCCGCGTCGGCGGCGCCACCGAAGTCGAGGTCAAGGAGAAGAAGGATCGCGTCGAGGATGCGCTGAACGCCACCCGCGCCGCAGTCGAGGAAGGCGTCGTGCCCGGCGGCGGCGTTGCGCTTCTTCGCGCCAAGAAGTCAGTCGGCAAGCTGCACAACGACAATCCCGACGTCCAGGCCGGCATCAATATCGTGCTCAAGGCCCTGGAGACGCCGCTGCGCCAGATCGCCGAGAATTCCGGCTTCGAGGGCTCGATCGTGGTCAACAAGATCCTCGAAGACAAGTCCGAGACATTTGGCTTTGATGCGCAGCGCGAGGAATACGTCGACATGGTCGAGAAGGGCATCGTCGACCCGGCCAAGGTAGTGCGCGCGGCGCTGCAGGATGCGGCCTCCATTGCCGGCCTTCTGGTCACCACCGAAGCTATGGTCGCTGAAACGCCGAAGGATCAGCCGGCCATGCCGGCAATGCCACCCGGCGGCGGAATGGGCGGCATGGGCGGGATGGGTTTCTAAAACTTCCCATCGCCATCGATCGACGAAAGGGCGCGGTGCAAGCCGCGCCTTTTTTGTTACCGTAGCCCGAATAAACAGGACGACGGAAGGAACGACGAATGATGGGGCAAACAGACGACCCGTTCGGGAAGTTCAAGGCGGCGCAGCGTGAAGCGTGGGCGTCATTTGTGCCGGTCGAAATCATCACCACCGCGCCCGCCGCGAAGCTCGTGAAATTCGCGGCGGTCGACAAAGGACAGCGTGTGCTGGACGTCGCCTGCGGAACCGGTGTCGTCGCGGTGACCGCCGCACGCCGCGGCGCCAAGGTGTCGGGTCTCGATCTGTCGCCGACACTCATCGAACGTGCGCGTAAAAACGCCAGCATTGCCTGCGTCGAAATCGATTTCATCGAGGGCGACGCCGAGGCGCTGCCTTATCCGGATGGTTCGTTTGATGTCGTGCTCAGCCAATTCGGGCATATTTTCGCGCCGCGGCCGGCTGTTGTGGTGAAGGAGATGCTCCGGGTACTGAAGGCCGGCGGCCGCATCGCATTCTCCACCTGGCCGCCGGAGCACTTCACTGGGCACATGTTCACGTTCATCGCGCGCCATGCGCCACCACCTCCGCCGGGCGCGGACGCTCCGGCCCCGCCGCCGCTCTGGGGCGATCCGAACGTCGTGAGCGAGCGCCTTGGCTCGATGGTAACGGACCTGAAGTTTGCCCGGGATACTTTGGTCGGGCCGGCGCTCAGCCTTGCGCACTTTCGCGCCGCGCAGGAGGCGACGATCGGGCCGCTTACGAAGCTCGTCGCATCACTGGCGAACAATCCGGACAAGCTTGCGCAAGTGCGCGCCGAATTCGACACCATGGCCGCGGACATCTTCGAAGACAACACCGTGCGGATGCCGTTCCTGATGTCGCGGGCGACAAAGCTGTAGCGGGGAGCGACCCCGGGTTATTACGCGGACGGTCCCCGCTGACTGATGTCGGCCGCCACCGCCGGCGTTTGCGGCAGTTGCGATCAGAAACTTTGCTGAGCTTTCAGTTCGTCATCAACCGGAACCGAAGCGTCGTGGCGCCGAGGAACTCGATAACGTCGCCGCGGCGCCGCCAGCCGGTCACCTGCGCCAGCGCAGCCAGGAGGCTATCATCGCCGGCCCGGCGCTCGGGTGCGCATTGCGTGGGCGGAGCGTCGCCGGTGACAATGATGATTGAATCGGCCGCGACGTTGGCCTGGCCGCGCACGTCGGTGCACCACAACTGGATCGAAGCAGCACCGTTCTCACCGATTTCGAGGATCGGGATGCGCTTGGATCCCCGTATCGGCGCTACATCGAGCATGAGCTCGCGGTCGAACGGGAACTCACCCTCGGCAGTGAGCGCCGGACCGAACGGAACTGCCAAAATCATCAAGACGACGCAGCAGACGAGACGCCGGCGCAGGCGAAGCATTTTATGTCTTCCCGGATATATCTAAGTGAAAGATGGGGGGCGCGACGAATGGAGAATGAGCGAATAGCAAACTTCATACCCCTTTGCTATTCGCCACTCGTTCTTTGGGATGTTTTAGTGCGGTAGCGCCGCGATATTCGGGAAGAACAGATAGCAGGCGACGCCGATGATGACGAGATAGACCAACAGCACGATCGTCCAGCCGAAATTGTGCCGGATCACCTCGCCTTCGTTGCGGACAAACCGGCTGGTCGAGACCCCGACGCTTGCGGTCTGCGGCGCGATCGGCTTGCCGATCTCCGCGCCGACCGAGTTCAACGTCGGCAGCAACAGCAGTGGAAAGCCAAGCAACTTCCCGACCAGCGCCTGGAATGCGCCGAACATGGCGTTGGTCGAGGTATTACTGCCCGACAGGGT
>JBAUGC010000805.1:0-3509 GCA_049679485.1 Xanthobacteraceae bacterium | reverse complement strand
GTCGTAGGGCGAGATTTCGACCGTCACTCTATCACCGGCGAGGGTTTTGATCCTGTTCTTTTTCATTCTTCCTGCGGTGTAGGCGACGACTTCGTGCCCGGCATCGAGCTGAATGCGATAGCGGGCGTCGGGCAGTATCTCGATCACGAGGCCCTCAAATTGCAGCAGTTCTTCCTTCGCCATGGCGTGATCCTTTTGGATGATCGGCCGAACGCGGTTAAGCGCCGAACTCCTTAGCGGGCCGATTGAGTACTGCGATTTAGGAATGCTACCGAGGCAATCCCGTCGGACGAAGTCCCGCTTTGTGTAGAATGCCTGTGGGAATGCGCTCCGTCACTTCCGTGATGATTTCTGCGTTTGGCCAAGGCATGAGAAGACCGCTGACCAGCATGATGCCTCGTATTTGAGGACTCGGTCCGAACCGCTCGTGCGCTTGTGCCGGTCGCCGGGATGGATTGGCGGATCAGCTTCTCAATGTCGCGCAGGAGCGCGACTTCTTCGCCGTCGCACAGGGAGATTGCGATCCCGCCTGCTCCGGCGCGGGCGGTACGGCCAATGCGGTGGACGTAGGTTTCGGGGACGTTCGGCAGGTCGAAATTTACCACGTGGCTGATGCCATCCACATCGATGCCACGCGCCGCGATATCGGTGGCAACGAGGGTTTTGACCTCACCCTTGCGAAATGCCGCCAGCACGCGCTCGCGCTGGTTCTGGGACTTATTGCCGTGGATCGCTTGGGCCGCCACGCCGGCCTTGATCAAGGCGCGCACGACCTTGTCGGCGCCGTGCTTGGTTCGGGTAAAGATGAGCACGCGCTCGATCGGCTCGCGCTTCAAGACATCGACGAGGGCGGTTTGCTTCGTCCCGCGATCGACGTGGATGATCCGCTGCTCAACGCGCTCGACCGTCGAGCCGACCGCCGCGACGGCAACGCTGATCGGGTCCCGCAATAACTGCTTGGCGAGTTCGGCAATCGCCTCGGGCATGGTCGCCGAGAACAACAGCGTCTGTCGCTTCGCCGGAAGTTTCGCAACGATTTTGCGGATATCGTGAATAAAGCCCATGTCGAGCATTCGGTCGGCTTCGTCGAGCACAAGGACTTCAACACCATTCAGGCGGAGCGCATTGCTCTTGACCAGATCGAGAAGCCGCCCGGGTGTCGCGACCAGAACGTCGACGCCATTCTGCAACGCGCGGACCTGTCCGCCCAATGGCACGCCGCCGATTGCGAGCGCACCGCGGATGCGCAGATGACGGCCATAAGCCCGGAAACTTTCCAGGATTTGACCGGACAGCTCGCGCGTCGGGCTCAGCACCAGGACCCGGCAGCTTTTGCGCTCGGACGGCCGCGAATTCGCGGCAAGTTGATGCAGGATGGGGAGTGCGAAGGCGGCGGTTTTACCGGTGCCGGTCTGTGCGATGCCGATCACATCGCGGCCCGACATGACAATCGGGATGGTCTGGATCTGGATCGGAGTTGGGTTGGCGTATTTCTCTTCGGCGATTGCGCGGATGATTGCTTCGTTAAGTCCGAAGCCTTGAAAGGAGGTCAATGAATAAGCTTTCTGTTGCGCGCCAGCGGCCGTGCGTCGTGCGCTTCGGCCGGCATGTTGCGGGTGAAGTCAGACACCCCGCGCGATCTAGGTGTCGATGGAGATGAAAAGGGCAAGCCAGAGACCGTTTGACGGGAATCCGTACACGCGGCTCGCCGCAGCCGTGAAGGCTATCCCGCTCTATATGGGCCAGACTTGTGTTCGTTTCAAGACGCCGAGGACTTTTGCGGCATTTAGAGGCACTTCGTGCTTCAATTCTGGTTAAAAGCGACCCTCTCCAGATTTATCCGCTCGCCCGAAGCACCGCGCGATTGATCTTGCCGGTTTGGGTTTTCGGCAGTTCACCGACAAATTCGACGGCGCGAGGATATTTGTAGGGAGCGATCGATTGTTTCACGAACTCCTGGAGCACGCGTGACAGCCCTTCGCTCGCTGTTTCCGGGTCGCGCAATACCACAAATGCTTTGACGATTTGCCCGCGAGCAGGATCGGCAACGCCGACAACGGCGCACTCACTGACGCTGGCGTGTTCCAGCAGGACTTCCTCGATTTCCTGCCCGGAAATATTGTAGCCGGCGCTGACGATCATGTCGTCAGTGCGCGAGTGATACCAAAAGAACCCGTCCGCATCGGCATGAAAGGCGTCGCCGGTCAGATTCCATCCGTTGACAACGTAAGCCTTCTGCCGATCCGGATCGTTGAGATAGCGGCAGCCGATCGGGCCGCGCACGGCCATCCGTCCGACCGCTCCGGGCGGCAATGGATTCATCGCCTCGTCGACGACTCTGACCTGATAGCCCGGCAAGGCGATGCCTGTCGAACCAGGACGAATATCATCACGCGGAACGCCGATGAAAACGTGCAGCATTTCCGTCGAACCCATGAAATCGAGGATGCGAATGCCGGTCCGCCGCAGCCACTCGTCGTAGACCGCGACCGGTAAATGCTCACCGGCTGAGCAGCAGGTACGCAGCGTGGACAGATCGAACCGCGCGGTGTGAGGCGACATGCCGCGATACATTGTCGGACCGATCAACAATGTCGTCACGTCGAAATGCTGCACGGTTTGCAGCATGATTTCCGGATTGGCCTGTTCAAGCAGCACGGTGGAACTGCCGCGGCGCATGGGAAACAGCAGCAGCGAACCCAGGCCATAAGTAAAGCCAAGAGGTGCGCTTCCGGTAAAAATATCATCCGGTCCCGACCGCAGCGTTTCCGCCGGATAGGTGTCGCAAATGGCGAGCACATCACGATGGAAATGCAACGTGGCTTTCGCCGGACCAGTCGTGCCGGAGGTGAAAGCAATCAAAGCGACGTCGTCGTGCGAGGGCACGGCGTTTATGAAGGTGTCGCTCCGGTTTTGCATCAGCCGCTCCAGACTGTCGGCGGCGTCTGAATTGAAGTATCGGACCTGGCCGAGCGATGGGCACAACGGCCGGGTCGCTTGCAGCTCGGCTGCGAGCCGCGCGTCACACAACGCCAATTGCGCTTCGGTCTTGTTGCAGATCTGGGCAAGCTCGCGCGAGCGCAGGAGCGGCATGGTGGTTACCGCAATGCCGCCCGCCTTGAGTACGGCAAACCAGCACGCCGCAAGCGTCGGATTGTTCGCCGAACGCAACAGCACGCGGTTGCCGGGAACGAGTCCCATATCGTTGACCAGGACGCCGGCGATGCGATTGGCCTTTTCGAGAAGCTCGGCATAACTCCAAGTCGCTTGTGGAGCCCGCACACATGGCCGCGGCCCGAGCCCCTGCGCCACGGCGCGATCGAGCAGCTCGACGGCAGCATTCACCCGCTTCGGATAGTTGAGCCGCCCCAGAGCCTCTTGATCGATGACCGGCCACAGCTCGGCAGGCGGAAGGCCGCGGCGAGCGAAGTCGTCCGGATAGGCACTTTCGTCCAGCACCGCCGTGTTCCGCAGCTCCGGCAATCATTTACAACTGAAATGTTTATATC
>JBAUGC010000804.1:0-7916 GCA_049679485.1 Xanthobacteraceae bacterium | reverse complement strand
GCGCCGAAGCGGCACGCGCGACCGCGACCGGCATGGCCGCGGTGACGCTGGCGCTGGTCGGCCAGCTCAAAGCCGGCGATCACGTGGTGGCGTCGAAGGCGCTGTTCGGTTCATGCCGCTACATCGTCGAGGATTATCTGCCGCGCTACGGGGTAGCTTCCACGCTGGTGGACGGCACCGATCTCGACCAGTGGCGCGACGCGGTGCGGCCGAACACCAGGACGTTTTTTCTCGAGACGCCGACCAATCCGACGCTCGAGGTGATCGACATTGCCGAGGTGGCGCAGATTGCTCATGAAGCCGGCGCAACGCTTGTGGTCGACAACGTGTTCGCCACGCCGATCTATCAAAGCCCGCTCACACTCGGCGCCGACTGCGTAGTCTATTCGGCCACCAAGCACATCGACGGACAGGGCCGCTGTCTTGGCGGCATCATCCTCGCGTCGGAAGGTTTCATCCAGAAGAACGTTCACACGCTGCTGCGCCAAACCGGCCCGTCGCTGTCGCCGTTCAATGCCTGGGTGCTGCTCAAGGGGCTCGAAACCCTGCCGGTGCGGGTGCGGCGGCAGACCGACAGCGCCGCGACGCTCGCGGTCACCTTGGCTGAGCACCCGAAGATCGCGCGGCTGATCTATCCTGGCCGACCCGACCATCCGCAGGCCAAGATCGCGCAGAAGCAGATGCGCGGCGGCTCGACGCTCGTTGCCTTTGACATCGAGGGCGGCAAGAAAGCCGCGTTTCGCTTTCAGGACGCGCTCAAGCTCATCCGCATCAGCAACAATCTTGGCGACGCCAAGAGCCTCATCACCCATCCGGCGACGACAACGCACCAGCGTCTGACCCCGGCGCAGCGCGCCGAACTCGGCATCACCGACGGCTTAGTGCGGGTTTCCGTCGGCCTCGAACATCCCGACGACATCGTGGAGGATGTGCTCGGCGCCCTGGAAGCGGTATAGACTTGCCGTCATGGGTGAGGAAACGGATCGCCTGGTGACCCGCGGCGTGTCCGTGCGCGTTTGGCGCGCCGGCACGGGGCCTCCGCTGCTTTTTCTCCATGGTGCCGGCGGCTGGCCGGCGCCGCTGCCTTTCTTTGAGCGTCTCTCGCGGCGCTACGCGCTGACCGTGCCTGAGCATCCTTGCTTCGGCGCGTCGGACGATCCGCAATGGCTTCGCAGCGTGGCCGACCTCGCCATGTACTATCTCGACCTCCTCGATCAAGTTTATGCGTCGCCGGTCCACGTGATCGGCCATTCGCTGGGCGGCTGGACCGCTGCCGAAGCGGCCGTGCGCAACGTCAATCGCATCGCCAGTCTGACCCTGCTGGCCCCGGCCGGCATTCGCGTCAAAGGCATCCCGCCGGGCGACAACTTCATCTGGTCGCCCGAGGAAGCAGCACACAACCGCTTTCACGACCAGAGCTTCGCGAAGACCTTGCTGACGGCGCCGCCGCCGAATGAAGAACAGCTCGACATCGAGCTGCAAACCAAACTCGCGGCGGTCAAATTCGGCTGGGAGCCGCGCTGGCTCAATCCCGACCTGGAAAAATGGCTGCACCGCATCACGGTGCCGACCCATGTGGTGTGGGGACGCGAGGATAAAATTCTTCCCAGTGCCTATGCAAAGCTATGGGGCGAGCGCGTGCCCGGCGCGCAGGTGTCAATGATCGAAGCGTGCGGCCACAGCCCGCACGTGGAGCGCTCCGACCTGTGCGCCGATAAGGTCCTGGCCTTCCTCGCCGGCGAGCGGCCATGAAGTTCGTTTGCTTTCACCTAATGCCCTACCGGCCACTCGATCTCGATGCGGCCAAGGACCATCGTTCGGCATGGGTGGTGCTGCCCAACAGCCTCTACGACCCGAAGAAAGGCGCAGCCGAATACGATTCCTATCTCGATCAGCTCGCCTATGCCGAGCAACTCGGCTTCGACGCCATCGGCGTCAACGAACATCATCAGACCGCCTACGGTTTGATGCCGGCGCCGAACTTGATCGCCAGCGCGCTTATTCAGCGCACTAAAACAGTGAAGATCGCCATCCTCGGCCGCGCGTTGCCGCTCGTCAGCAACCCGGTCAACATCGCCGAGGAATTCGCGATGCTTGACGTGCTGTCGAGGGGCCGCATCATCGCCGGCTTCGTCCGCGGCATCGGTTCGGAGTACCACGCGACTGGCATCAATCCGGCGTTCTCGCACGAGCGTTTTCACGAGGCACACGATCTGATCATCAAAGCGTGGACGACGCCCGGCCCGTTTGAGTTCGAGGGCGACCACTATCGCTTCCGCTACGTCAATCTGTGGCCGCGTCCGTATCAGACGCCACATCCGCCGGTTTGGATACCGTCAATGGGCTCACGCGAGACGGTCGTCTGGGCATCGGCGCCGGAACGCAAATATCCGTTCATGGTCACATTCAGCCCCGAGAGCGCAGTGGTGCGCTATCACAATATGTATCGCGAGGCTGCGGAGACTCACGGCTATACGGCAGCCGGGAGCCAGCTAGGCTGGGCGGCGCCGATCTACGTCGCCGAGACCGACGAGCGCGCCCGCGAGGAAGCGCGGGCCGGCATCGAGACGCTGTTCAACAATTTCCTGCGCATGCCGTGGGAAATGCTGCTGCCGCCCGGGTACACTTCCAACGCGTCGCTCAAGGTGACCATGAAGCTGCGCGCGTCGTCGCTCGGCTCCTGGCCGCGCAAACAGACCATCGAAGATCTCATGGCCGCGGGCACCGTCGTTGTCGGCAGCGCCGCCACGGTCCGCGAAAAGATCGAACGCGTGCGCGATCAGACCGGCTTCGACATTCTCATCACGCTGCTGCAGTTCGGCGTCATGTCGGACACGCTGGCGCGGCGCAACATGGAACTGTTCGCCGGCGAAGTGATGCCGAAGCTGCGGTAAAAGGCGTTAGTGCCTGGCATGCATCGCGGCCGATGCGGTTGGACGGGTCGCCGCCTCGGTGATCGCGACGGCGAGCAACTTTGCCACGCAGGCATAGCCCCAATCGTTAATGTGCAGCTTGTCCGGCGCGACAAAGTCCTCGAACGGAATATGCTGGACTTCGTGCCAGTTGCGCATGACCGCGAAGCGATTGAACAGATCGACATTCGCCTCCTTGGCGACAAGCGCAATCTGATCTTCCATGCCCTGGGTCTCGGGCTTGGCCAGCACGCGCGGCGCAAACTGCATATCGATCAGCACAACATCAGCACCGGCCGCGGCAAGCTGCGCGATGCCGTCCTGCAGCATGGCAGAGTGTGCCTTAAGCGAATGATCGCGCAGCACGGAATTGGTCCCGACTTGCCAGAGCACCAGATCGGGATGCGAGGGGAGCACGCCGGTCTCGAACCGCTTTATCATCTGCGCGGTTTCTTCGCCGTTGACGCCGCGATTGAGCACGGTGATGTCGAGCGCCGGAAAACGTTGTTTCAGTTCGGCGGCAAGACGGCTCGGATAGCTTGCCGCCGGTGAACTCGCACCGGCGCCCGCGGTCGAAGACGAGCCAACAGCGACGATGGTCAGCGGCTCGCCGGCAGCAATGCGCCGGGCCGCGTGGCGGAGCGGATTGCTGAACCGCGCGAACTCCGCCGGCGTGGTGCAAGTAAACGTCGATGCTGCCGGAGGCGTAGCGGTTGGCGGTACGCCAGCGGGCTGTGCGAGGCCGCTCGTCGAGCGAGCCGGAGACGAGGCGGCCGCCGCGGGATGTGTCGCGAGCATTTGGGCCTGCGCCGGCGCAAACGCCGCCACTGCGAGGATCCCGGCACCCGCGCAGACGATGCGACCAACGGCCAATTTATCGAGCGACACCATCAGCGCGTTGTCTGCATTTTATCGGCTTCCAGATGACCTGCATTGATGATCTGCGACGCCAGGGCCTTGCCAATACACTCATGAACCTGCCGGGCCATAGCATATCCGGTCGTTGCCGCATAGAGGTCGAATACCCCCGCATCGCTCCAATGATGCATGATAGCTAACCGATCAAACAACACAACGTCGCGTTGTTCGGCCACCCAGCGCATCACGTCAGCATAGGCGGTAACATTCAACATGGTTTCGGTGCGCGGACTGTATTGCATGTTCATCATGATTGGGTCCGCGTTCGCCGCCGCGATCGCATCGATGCCCTGGTCGAGGTCGGTGCGAAAATCATCCAGCTCGACGCCGCGCATCGCGTCGACCGTCCCGGCCTGCCAGATCACCAGAGCCGGTTTGTCCTCCGAGAGGATTGTCGGCAGGACCTTGGCCATATCCGCCGTGGTTTGTTTGGACTGGATATGGACGGTGACCTTGATTTCGTTGCCCGGCAATCGCTGCTTCAGCGCTTGTTCCATCTGCGCCGGATAAGCAAAGCGCGCCCCGTCCGGACCGGTGAGCGCCGAAGATGCCGAGCCGACGACGCTGATATCCAGCCGATGGTGATCTTTGATTTCGTTGGCCACCCGCGTCAATTCGCTCTCCGCAGGAATGAGCGATTCGGGCACGTCGCATTGCTCCGCCGCAGTCGCCGCAGCGGCGCCATTTACCAGCGCGATCGTAGCCAGAATGGCGATGACAAGCGTCATGCCCCGCCTCCCGCGAGGTCTGCGTCAGGAGTTTTGACGCGGGCTGTGGAACCTTTGCCTTCGATCCCCTTGTACCACGATATCAGGTACGCCGTGGCAATCATGATGAAAATGCCTAATGCGCTGACGGCGGTCTGCAGCAGCGGGCCACCCGACGATTCAGCAATGATGAATTGGCCGGCGAAGGCGAGGAACACGCCGAGACAGAAGATTTCCAGAGAATGCTGACCGCAGCGGATCGCGGGTTGCAGGATCGGCGACTTCAGACCGGGCCAGGTGCGGGGGACGAAGTACACCGTCACCGCCGCGAGCGCCAGAAAATGCGCAAAGCGCAGCACGTCGAGATTGGTCTTGTCGACCGGGTACATCCAGTCTTTGAGCAAGGTGGGAACAAAACGATCGAGCGATTCAAAATGCCACGTCAGCGTAATGCAGAACGCAAAAATCAAATAGGCGACGGCAATGCCTAGCGCGATCGGCGAGCGCAGCACGCCGGCGAGCCGTTGTGCTCCGCCGAGCGCGCACCAGGCGCCAAACACGAACAACAACTGCCAGGCAAACGGATTGAAAAACCAGACGCCGTTCGGATAGGCCGGCAGGTTGAAATCGAGCTTCCAGGTCAGCGCATAGAGCACCGCCGAGCCCGCCAGCGCCAGGTTCGGGCGCCGTAGCAGCAGATAGAGCATCGGGGGAAACAGCAGCAACAGCACGATGTAGAGCGGCAGCACGTCCATGTTGACGGGCTTGAACTTCAACAACAGTGCCTGAAAGATCGTGATATCCGGCTGCTTGAGAAAATCGAGGATCTTCATTTCCTCTGCGTAGAGCGGATTGTCGAACGTCGCCGCGACGTAGGCGATCTCTGCCATGAAGATCGTGAACAGAAAAATATGCGCTACATAGATCTGCCAGGCGCGTCGCAGGATGCGGGCGCTGGACAACAGGAAACCCCGTTCGCGCATGGTCCGGCCGTAGACGAACGCAGCCGTGTACCCGGAAATGAAGATGAAGATTTCGGTGGCGTCGCTAAAGCCATAATTGCGGATGGTGAACCAGTTCAGGATGTTTTCCGGAATATGATCGAGGAAGATCAGCCATAGCGCGATGCCGCGGAACAGATCGAGCCGCAGGTCGCGTCCGGTGGTGAGCGCTTGAGCGGAAGCTGCCGTCGCCATGAGGTCTGCTTACAATTGCCGGCGATTACGGTAGGCGGCACGACGGCGCGGCCGGTTCCGCGAAAGCTGGCCTCTAGCTATGTGCCGATTCCAAGTTTCGCACGCAATTGTGGCACACTCTGCTCCGCTCGCCGAGTTTTCCGGTGTGGCCTTTTGCTTCTTGAAGTCCTTGCCTGTTTTCTTCGTTGGACTGACGCTTGCACCAACCGCCGCCCAGTCCTACAGACCGCGGCTTGAGAAAGCGCCTGCGCCCGTTTATTGCAACATTGGACTTGGACGCTGTTCGTTTGGCATGGACGTGAACCAGCGACAGCGGCCGGATCGGGGGCCAGGGGGATTTAAGCCATGTATCGCGCCGTCACCCGCAATATTGAGGTCGTGGTGACCCCGCGCTTTGTCGCCGACCGGTCTTCGCCTGAGAACAACTATTTCTTCTGGGCCTATACGATCGCCATCACCAATCGCAGCGACGAGACGGTGCAGCTGAAGACCCGCCACTGGCGCATCACCGATGCGACCGGCCGCCGCCAGGAAGTGCGCGGCGCCGGCGTCGTCGGCGAGGAGCCGGTGCTCAAAGCCGGCGAATCGTTCGAATACACCAGCGGAGTACCGCTGCAGACGCCATCGGGCTTCATGACCGGCACCTATGGCATGGTGGGGGCCGGAGGCGAGCATTTCGACATCGAAATACCCCCATTTTCCCTGGATTCCGGCGATAGCAAGCGAACGCTCAACTAATTCAGGCGGGTAGCCGAATTGTGAGCGAGGCCGCCCGAACTTCGGAACGGCCGATGAACCTTTCTCCGGGCAGTCCCGACTAACGGGTATCGAGCCCATCAGCACGGAGAACGGTCATGTCACGTAAACTTCTCCTCGCTCCCGATACGCCGGTCCGCGACAATAACATCGGCGCGCTCCTCAACGAGAGCGGCCGCGACAGTGCTGCCCAGGAACGAGGGGCTGCCGTCAGCGAGAACGCGACCCGAAACGGCAAGAGACTGCGGTGGCGGCGATTGCTGACCGGATTGCGTACCCAGGCAAACAGCAACCGGCGCTCTGCTTAGTGAGTCCAGCCCGGCAGGAGTCAGGTGCCGGCCGTGACGGCCGCCACCTCCTGCGGCTGGAACATGTACATGGAGCTGCAAAACTCACAGGTCACCGTGATCTTGCCGTCTTCGACCATGTCGTCGCGGTCTTCCTGCGGGAAGCTGCGCAGCATGTTCTCGACGCTTTGCCGCGAGCACGAGCATTGCGCCTCGACCGGCGCGGCCCGAAACACGCGCACGCCCCGCTCATGGAACAGACGATAAGCCAGGCGCTCGCTCGACAGGTCAGGATCGATCAACTCGATATCGTCCACAGTGGCAACGAGCGAACGGCCTTCGACCCAGGCATCGTCTTCGGGGTGAAGATGAGGTTCGGATCCGGGCGGCGCATCGCCGGGATCGAGATCGGCTTGACGGGCTCGCTCGACCGATTTGGGCAGGAACTGGAGCAATATGCCGCCGGCGCGCCAGCGCCGGCGCGCACCGTTTTCACCGCCGCGAAATTCCTCAGCGACTGCAAGCCGCACACGGGTCGGAATTTGTTCAGAACGCAGAAAATATTCGTGCGCCGCGTGCTCGAGGTCTTTGCCTTCGAGCGGAACGAGCCCCTGATAACGGCTGGTGTCCGGGCCCTGATCGATGGTCATTGCAAGATGGCCCTTGCCCAGCAGTTGGCCCGGCTTGGCTTCGCCGGCGGCGATCGCCGCGGCAACACGATCGGCGTCGAAGCGCGCGCAGGCGCGCACCTTGCTCGGCGATGTGAAATCGACCACGAGCATGCGCACCGGCCCGTCGCTCTGGGTCTGCAGGATGAAACGGCCTTCGATTTTAAGGGCTGAGCCAAGCATGACCGTAAGCACGATTGCTTCGCCGACCAGCTTGGCGACCGGCAGGGGGTAATCGTGGTTGCTCAGGATGGCATCGACCGCCGGCCCAAGCCGCACAATGCGGCCGCGCAGATCGAGCGCGCTCACTTCGAACGGCAGGATCGTATCATCAAGGCCGGTTTTCGCCGGCGCTCGAACCGGAATGTCCAGGTTGGGATTGTTCATTGTCAGCAAATATAGGCGACAGCGTCCGATTTGTGAGCCCCGGCGGACGCTGTCTGCTCACCTCGCATCCGCGAGGCACCAGGTC